>NZ_JBEAJG010000032.1:0-181708 GCF_040065235.1 Klebsiella sp. GB_Kp047
CTGCACGACCCACCAATGTAAAAAGGCGCCCTAAAGGCGCCTTTTTGCTATGCGTCATTCTCCACAATCCTACTTCAGCATGACCCCCTGCCGCCGCTTACCGTGACGCCATAAGGCACGAACCGGTAGCCCGGGAAGATGCGTAGCATCATCCCCGGGGAATAGGTGCTCATGTACAAAATTCATCACGACTTTTTGCTCGTAATCCGCTATCTTGTTTAGCATATAAAACACCATGACCGTGTTAAGGCGCAGACAGGCCATAGTGACGGTCTTAGAGTTAAGCCAGTAAAACGAGATTGCATGATGAGCGTAATGTTTGATCCTGAAACGGCGATTTATCCCTTCCCACCGAAACCGCAGCCGCTGACCGTCGACGAAAAGCAGTTTTACCGCGAGAAAATCAAGCGTCTGCTGCGCGAGCGCGATGCCGTGATGGTGGCGCATTACTACACCGATCCTGAAATTCAGCAGCTGGCGGAAGAGACCGGCGGCTGTATAGCCGACTCGCTGGAGATGGCGCGCTTTGGCGCCCGCCATTCGGCCTCCACGCTGCTGGTCGCCGGGGTGCGTTTTATGGGGGAAACCGCCAAAATCCTTAGCCCGGAAAAGACCATTCTGATGCCGACCCTGAACGCCGAGTGTTCGCTGGATCTGGGCTGTCCGATTGAGGAATTCAACGCCTTCTGCGACGCCCATCCCGATCGCACCGTGGTGGTCTATGCCAATACGTCCGCCGCGGTGAAGGCTCGCGCCGACTGGGTGGTGACCTCCAGCATCGCCGTGGAACTCATTGACCATCTGGATAGTCTTGGTCAAAAGATCCTCTGGGCGCCGGACCGCCATCTTGGCCGCTATGTCCAGCGTCAGACCGGCGCAGACGTGCTCTGCTGGCAGGGGGCGTGCATCGTGCACGATGAGTTTAAAACCCAGGCACTGACGCGTATGAAGGCCCTCTATCCTGAAGCTGCTGTACTGGTCCATCCCGAGTCGCCGCAGGCAATCGTCGAGATGGCCGATGCCGTAGGTTCCACCAGTCAGCTGATCGCGGCGGCGAAAAGCCTGCCCCAGCGCCAGCTGATCGTGGCCACCGATCGCGGTATCTTTTATAAAATGCAGCAGGCGGTGCCGGAGAAAACGCTGCTGGAAGCGCCCACCGCTGGTGAAGGGGCGACCTGCCGCAGCTGCGCGCATTGTCCGTGGATGGCGATGAACGGCCTGAAAGCCATTGCCGAGGGGCTCGAGCAGGGCGGCGCTGAACATGAAATCCACGTCGACGAAGCGCTGCGGACCGGCGCATTAATTCCCCTTAACCGGATGCTGGATTTTGCGGCTACACTACGGGGATAACGTATTGTCGCGTCGCAAGACGCTGAGGGGATGAAATGGATTTTTTTAGCACGCAGAATATTTTAGTACATATACCCATCGGCGCCGGGGGGTACGATCTCTCCTGGATAGAGGCCGTGGGGACCATCGCCGGGCTGCTGTGTATCTGGCTGGCGAGCCTGGAGAAGATCAGCAACTATGCATTCGGTCTGGTCAACGTCACGCTGTTCGCCATCATCTTCTTTCAGATCCAGCTGTACGCCAGCCTGTTGCTGCAGCTGTTCTTCTTTGCCGCTAACGTTTACGGCTGGTATGCCTGGTCGCGGCAAAGCAGCAATCATGAGGCCGAGCTGCAGATCCGCTGGCTACCACGCAGTAAAGCCCTGGGCTGGCTGGCGGCCTGCGTGGTGGCGATCGGCTTGCTGACCCTGTTTATCAATCCGTTTTTTGCCTTCCTGACGCGAATCGCGGTCAGCCTGATGCAAGCGCTTGGTTTGCAGGTCACGATGCCGGAACTGCAGCCGGATGCCTTCCCGTTCTGGGACTCCTGTATGACGGTGCTGTCGGTAGTGGCGATGATCTTAATGACCCGCAAATACGTTGAGAACTGGCTGCTGTGGGTCATCGTCAACGTCATAAGCGTGGTGATTTTTGCCCGTCAGGGCGTCTATGCTATGTCGCTGGAATATCTCTTGCTGACGTTCATTGCGCTGAACGGCAGCCGAATGTGGATAAACAGCGCGCGTGAGCGAGGTTCTCACGCGTTTTCTGGCTAATGATGGTGGTGATGATCGTGCCCGGCGTGCATCGTGTTGAGATGGCACTCCGGGCCGCTGCAGGGCTGGTACTCCATCTGCACCGTGGCATGCTCAATTTCATATTTATGTTCCAGGAAATGCAGGATGCGGTTGAGTAACGCATCATGATCGTGCGGCGGGACCACCTGCACATGCAGCGTCATCACCGGTTTTTCCCCCACCAGCCAGACGTGAACGTGGTGAACATCGCGCACCTCCGGGATAGAGCGGCGGATATCCCGCTGTAGGGCCGCCACATCCAGCGAACGCGGCGCGCCTTCCAGCAGCTCATTCAGACTCTCCTTCAGCAGCCGCCATGCGCTACGTAGCACCAGGCAGGAAACCAGCACGGAAAGGATCGGATCGACAGGCGTCCAGCCGGTGGTGAGGATCACCACGGCGGCCACAATCGCGCCAACCGAACCCAGCAGATCGCCGAGCACGTGTAGCGCCGCGGCGCGCACGTTGAGATTCCGCTCTTCGCTGCCACGATGTAGGATCCAAAACGCCAGCACGTTGGCCAGCAGACCGGCGACTGCAATGACCATCATCGTCACCCCGGCAACCGGCTGCGGATGCTGGAAGCGCTGAATGGCCTCCCAGACAATCAGCATGGTGATCACCACCAGAGCAATGGCATTGAGAAACGCCGCCAGGGTGGTTAAACGCAGCCAGCCAAAAGTATGGCGGGCGTTCGGGGGACGGCTGGCGAAGCGAACCGCCAGCAGCGCAAACAGCAGGGCGGCGGAGTCGGTGAGCATATGGCCGGCATCCGCCAGCAGGGCCAGCGAGCCGGAGATCGCGCCGCCGATGGCTTCTATCAGCATAAAACCGGCGGTGACGATGAACGCCCAAAGCAGCCGGCGGGCGTTGCCGTTATCCGGAGCCTGGGCAGGGGAGTGCGAATGCGAGTGCGCCATGGTGTCGTCCCTTGATAGTTATCATTATCACGCTATGACAGCATAAACAGAGAACGATAACAAACAGAGAAAAGGCGAGCCCAGCTCGCCTTTTCTCTGTTTGCACTCACCGCATCAATTACTGGGTGGTGCCGTCGGTTTTGCTGTTGTCATGGTTCATGCTGTCGCCGTTGTCCAGTTTCTTACCGGTATCCGGACAGCGGCCGTCTTTACACATCGAGTTTTTATGTACCTCATCGCTCGACATATTGTCCTGGCTCATCGTCGAGCCGTCAGGATGAAGCATGGTGCCGCCAGAGCCAGAGTTAATTTGGCTATTATCCACGTTATTCGGCGCCACGTTTTCACGGGCATCCGGCGCCACCTGGCCGGCATCAGCGGAAGAGTTGGCCTGGCCATTGTTGGACTGGGCGCCGGTGTCTGCCGCCAGGGCCGCGCCGCTGGCAAGACTTAAGGTGGCGGTGAGCAAAAGGGTCGTCAGTTTTTTCATATTCATCGGATACTCCTGTTGGGTCGGGAAGCGGTAAAAAACGCCTCCAGCGGTAAGTGTGCCAGGGATCTGACTCGCTATGGTTTAAGACTCCGCAGACGATCGCAGTGTCACTATATAATCCTGAAACGTAAGACTTAATTAGCTTTAACAGTTAAATATTGTAGTTCATGAGCCTGCTTTCGCTACTTTATGGCGTATTTTTGCCTATTTCCAGGATTATTCCATCACTACTGTAAAATCACGTTTACACTATTTCAGCGAAGAGATAGATTGGAGGGATTGCATTTCATTGAATAAGTATGGCAACGCTGGAAAGAAGATGAATTATCAGAACGACGATTTACGCATTAAAGAGATCAACGAATTATTACCTCCCGTTGCGCTCCTGGAAAAATTCCCTGCTACCGAAAATGCTGCAAACACCGTTGCACATGCTCGCAAAGCGATCCACCAGATCCTCAAAGGCGATGATGACCGCCTGCTGGTGGTGATTGGGCCTTGTTCTATTCACGACCCGGCGGCGGCGAAAGAGTACGCTTCCCGTCTGCTGACCCTGCGCGAGGCGTTGAAGGGCGAGCTCGAGATCGTCATGCGCGTCTATTTTGAGAAACCGCGCACCACCGTCGGCTGGAAAGGGCTTATCAACGATCCCCATATGGATAACAGCTTCCGCATCAACGACGGGTTGCGCATTGCGCGCAAACTGCTGCTGGACATTAACGACAGCGGTCTGCCGGCGGCGGGGGAATTCCTCGATATGATCACCCCGCAGTATGTCGCCGATCTGATGAGCTGGGGCGCCATTGGGGCGCGTACCACCGAATCTCAGGTTCACCGCGAGCTCGCCTCGGGGCTCTCCTGCCCGGTGGGCTTTAAGAATGGTACCGATGGCACCATCAAGGTGGCTATCGACGCGATTAACGCCGCCGGCGCGCCGCACTGTTTCCTGTCGGTCACCAAGTGGGGCCACTCCGCTATCGTTAATACCAGCGGCAACGGCGACTGCCATATTATTCTGCGCGGCGGCAAAGAGCCGAACTACAGCGCGAAGCACGTGGCGGAAGTGAAAATCGGCCTGGCGAAAGCGGGTCTTCCGGCCCAGGTAATGATCGACTTCAGCCATGCCAACTCCAGCAAGCAGTTCAAGAAGCAGATGGAAGTGGGCGCCGACGTATGCCAGCAGATTGCCGGCGGCGAGCGCGCCATTATGGGCGTGATGATTGAAAGCCATCTGGTGGAAGGCAACCAGAGCCTCGAGAGCGGTGAAACGCTGACCTACGGCAAGAGCGTCACCGACGCCTGCATCGGCTGGGAGGATACCGACACGATCCTGCGTCAGCTGGCGGAAGCAGTGAAAACCCGTCGCGGCTAAGCTACTCTGCGTTAGCGCAGGTCATAAAAAAAGCGTGGAGATTTCCACGCTTTTTTGTTTTGACCGGGGAAATTACTTCGCTTTACCCTGGTTGGCGACGGCAGCCGCTTTCGCCGCGATCTCTTCCGCATTGCCCAGATAGTAATGTTTGATCGGCTTGAAGTTTTCATCGAACTCATACACCAGCGGTACGCCGGTCGGGATGTTCAGTTCGAGGATCTCGTCTTCGCCCATGTTGTCGAGGTATTTCACCAGCGCGCGCAGGGAGTTACCGTGAGCGGCGATGATCACGCGCTCACCGCTTTTCAGGCGCGGCAGAATGGTTTCGTTCCAGTAAGGCACGACGCGGTCGATGGTCAGCGCCAGGCTTTCAGTGGTCGGTAGTTCGGCGTCGGTCAGTTTTGCATAGCGCGGATCGTGGCCCGGGTAGCGCTCGTCGTCTTTGGTCAGCTCCGGCGGAGTGACAGCGAAGCCGCGACGCCACTGTTTAACCTGCTCGTCACCGTATTTCTCAGCGGTTTCCGCTTTGTTCAGGCCCTGCAGCGCGCCGTAATGACGCTCGTTCAGCTTCCAGGATTTCTCAACCGGCAGCCAGGCCTGATCCAGTTCGTCCAGTACGTTCCACAGGGTATGGATGGCACGTTTCAGCACGGAGGTATAAGCAAAATCAAAGCTGAAGCCTTCAGCCTTCAGCAGTTTACCTGCCGCTTTCGCTTCGCTAACGCCTTTCTCGGACAGATCAACGTCGTACCAACCGGTGAAGCGGTTTTCGTTGTTCCACTGGCTTTCGCCATGACGAACCAGTACCAGCTTAGTTACAGCCATTCTCTTACTCCTCTCTACACGCCATCCCTCGCGCCGCGAACGGTGCGCTGAATATGTTGGTGTATGTGTTATTGATTGATAACTATTCTCATTATATTGCCGTGATTTGGCTCACGGCAATGCTTATCCCTAACCATAGCGAAAATAGTGGCTCAGTGTAAGGTGCTTGTAAAACACAGGTTATTTTTTTGCCCTTTGGTGACGGAAAATAGAGCAGGTTGCTGAAAAAAGAGGCGCCAGAGAGGAGGGCGGGGACGAAAAGCAGCGCCCCCGGCGGAGGGCGCTGGCGATTATCGGGCGATAAACTGATATTCCGTCAGACTGACGTACTCCTGGCCCGGACGTAACACACAGTCCGGCTGCGGCCATTCCGGATGATTCGGCGAATCCGGGAGGAATTCGCTTTCCAGCGCCAGCCCCTGCCAGTCGGCGTAGGGCTCTGTCGTCTGCGACGGGGTGCCGCCGAGATAGTTGCCGGAGTAAAACTGCAGCGCCGGAGCGGAGGTATAGACCGTCATCTGCAGCTTACCGTCCTGCGACCAGACCTGCGCCGCAGGCTGGCTGGCGTCGCCTCCGGCGTCCAGCAGGAAGGCATGATCGTATCCCTTCACCTTTTGCTGATCGGCGTCGGCGAGGAAGTCGGCGGCGATGGTTTTCGGCTGGCGGAAATCAAAGCTGGTGTTAGCAACATCTTTGAGTTCACCACCCGGGATACCGTCGCTTTCCACCGGCAGATACCTCTGGGCGAGGATCTGCAGCTGGTGCTGGCGCACGTCGCGCTGTTCACCGTCGAGGTTGAAATAGACGTGATTGGTCATGTTCACCGGGCAGGGTTTATCCACGGTGGCGCGATAGGTAATCGCGATGCGGTTATCGTCGGTCAGACGATAGTGCGCGGTAGCCTGCAGCGTGCCGGGAAAGCCTTGATCGCCATCGGGCGAGGTCAGGGCGAAGAGCACTTCCTGCTCGTCGGCGCGGACGATGCGCCAGCGACGTTTATCAAACCCTTCGGGGCCGCCGTGGAGCTGGTGGCCCGCGTCGTTTGAAGGCGTAACGTTGACGAGCTGGCCGTCAAGCGGGAAGCGGCTATTGCCGATGCGGTTGGCGTAGCGGCCTACCGAGGCGCCAAGAAACGCGGCCTGGCGGGTATAGTCTTCCAGCCTGGCGCAGCCCAGCAGCGGGCGGCGCAGGTTGCCATCGGCCAGCGGCACCTCGGCGCTGAGCAGCGTCGCGCCCCAGTCCGCCACGGTGACGGTCATCCCCGCCTTATTGCGCAGGGTTACCTGCTGCCATGGCTGGCCGTCCGGCGCCAGCGCGGTGGTTTGCGTTACCATTGGCCAGCCCCCTGTGACGGTTTGCAGACATAGAACGTCTCTTTAATTCCGGTTTTCGCTTCATACTCGTTGGCAACGGCCTGCTGCACGGTATCGACCAGATCTTCCGGGACCAGCGCTACCACGCAGCCGCCAAAGCCGCCGCCGGTCATGCGCACGCCGCCTTTATCGCCGATTGTCGCCTTGACGATCTCCACCAGGGTGTCGATCTGCGGGACGGTGATCTCGAAATCATCGCGCATCGAGGCGTGGGATTCGGCCATCAGCTCGCCCATCCGCTTCAGGTCGCCTTTTTCGAGGGCGCTGGCGGCTTCCACGGTGCGGGCATTCTCCGTCAGCACATGGCGTACCCGCTTCGCGACCACCGGATCCAGCTCATGGGCGACGGCGTTGAATTGCTCAAGGGTGACATCGCGCAGAGCGGGCTGTTGGAAGAAGCGCGCGCCGGTCTCGCACTGTTCACGACGGGTGTTGTACTCGCTGCCGACGAGGGTGCGCTTAAAGTTGCTGTTGATGATGACCACCGCCACGCCTTTCGGCATCGAGACGGCTTTGGTGCCCAGAGAACGGCAGTCGATCAGCAGCGCATGGTCTTTTTTGCCCAGCGCCGAAATCAGCTGATCCATGATCCCGCAGTTGCAGCCGACGAACTGGTTTTCCGCCTCCTGGCCGTTGAGGGCGATTTGCGCGCCGTCCAGCGGCAGATGATACAGCTGCTGGAACACGGTGCCGACGGCGACCTCCAGCGAGGCTGAGGAGCTTAAGCCCGCGCCCTGCGGCACATTGCCGCTGATCACCAGATCCGCGCCGCCGAAGTGGCTGTTCCGCTGCTGCAGATGCTTCACCACGCCGCGGACATAGTTCGACCACTGCTGGCTGTCGTGGCTGATAATCGGCGCGTCGAGAGAGAATTCATCGCTCTGATTGTCGTAATCGGCGGCAATCACCCGCACGGTACGATCGTCGCGCGGCGCACAGCTGATCACCGTCTGGTAGTCGATAGCGCAGGGCAGCACAAAGCCGTCGTTGTAATCGGTATGCTCGCCGATCAGGTTGACGCGGCCTGGCGCCTGAATGACATGGCTGGCCGGGTAACCGAAGGCCTCAGCAAACAGGGTTTGGGTTTTCTCTTTCAGACTCATCATTACACTCCGGATTCACGAAAATGGACGTCGCTGACGGCGCGCAGTCGTTCAGCAGCTTGCTCGGCGGTCAGATCGCGCTGCGTTTCGGCCAGCATTTCGTAGCCAACCATAAACTTGCGGACCGTCGCGGATCGCAGCAGCGGCGGATAAAAGTGGGCGTGGAGCTGCCAGTGATTATGGTTTTCGTCGTTAAACGGCGCGCCGTGCCAGCCCATGGAGTAGGGGAATGAGCACTGGAACAGGTTGTCGTAACGGCTGGTCAGCTTTTTCAACGCCAGCGCCAGATCGCTACGCTGGGCGTCGGTGAGATCGGTAATACGCTGCACGGGCGCTTTCGGCAGCAGCAGCGTTTCAAACGGCCACGCGGCCCAGTAGGGCACGACCGCCAGCCAGTGCTCGGTGTCGACCACGGTGCGGCTGCCGTCGGCCAGTTCGCGCCGGGCATAGTCCAGCAGCATTGGCTGGCCCTGGCTGGCGTAATATTCTTTCTGCAGACGGTCTTCCCGTTCCGCTTCATTGGGCAGGAAGCTATTGGCCCACACCTGACCATGCGGGTGCGGGTTGGAGCAGCCCATCGCTGCCCCTTTATTTTCAAAGACCTGGACCCACGGGTAGCTTTTCCCGAGGTCCGCGGTCTGTTCCTGCCACGCTTTAACCACGCCTTCCAGCGCTTCAAGGCTCAGTTCCGGCAGCGTTTTGCTGTGGTCTGGCGAGAAGCAGATCACCCGACTGGTGCCGCGCGCGCTCTGACAGCGCATCAGCGGATCGTCACTCTCCGGGGCGTCCGGGGTGTCGGTCATCAGGGCCGCAAAGTCGTTGGTAAACACGTAGGTACCGGTGTAATTCGGATTCGTGTCGCCGGTGACCCGGGTGTTGCCCGGGCACAGGAAACAGTCCGGATCGTGGGCCGGCAAGGTCTGTTTTGCCGGCGTTTCCTGCGCCCCCTGCCAGGGGCGCTTGGCGCGATGCGGAGAAACCAGAATCCACTGCCCGGTTAACGGGTTATAACGACGATGCGGATGGTCAACGGGGTTAAATACGCTCATGAAGGTTCCTTAGTCTGGATAACCCTGCGGATGGCGGGACTGCCAGTGCCAGGTGTCCTGCGCCATTTCGTCCAGGTTGCGCGTCACGCGCCAGTTCAGCTCGCGGTCGGCCTTGGCGGCATCCGCCCAGTAGGCCGGGAGGTCGCCATCGCGGCGCGGCGCGAAATGGTAGTTAATCGGTTTGCCGCAGGCTTTGCTGAAAGCATTGACCACGTCGAGCACGCTGCTGCCGACGCCGGCGCCAAGGTTGTAGATATGAACCCCGGCTTTGTCAGCCAGTTTTTCCATGGCCGCGACGTGACCGTCAGCGAGGTCCATCACGTGGATATAATCGCGCACGCCGGTGCCATCTTCGGTCGGGTAGTCGTTACCAAACACGGCCAGCGATTCGCGACGGCCAACGGCGACCTGGGCGATGTAGGGCATCAGGTTATTCGGGATCCCCTGCGGGTCTTCACCCATGTCGCCCGACGGATGGGCGCCGACCGGGTTGAAGTAGCGCAGCAGGGCAATGCTCCACTCCGGCTGGGCTTTCTGCAGGTCGGTCAGGATCTGCTCCACCATCAGTTTGCTTTTACCGTAGGGGCTTTGCGGGGTGCCAGTCGGGAAGCTTTCGACATACGGGATTTTCGGCTGGTCGCCGTAGACGGTGGCGGAGGAGCTAAAGATGAAGTTCTTCACGCCTGCGGCGCGCATGGCGGAGACTAATTTCAGTGTGCCGGTGACGTTATTGTCGTAATATTCCAGCGGTTTGGCGACGGACTCCCCGACGGCCTTCAGCCCGGCGAAGTGGATCACCGCTTCAATGGCGTGGTCGTGGAGGATCTCGGTCATCAGCGCTTCATTACGAATATCGCCTTCAATGAAGGTGGCTTTTTTGCCGCCGAGACGCTCAATCACCGGCAGTACGCTGCGCTTGCTGTTGCAGAGATTGTCGAGGATCACCACCTCATGCCCCTGCTGCAGCAGTTGAACGCAGGTATGACTTCCAATGTAACCGCTACCACCTGTAACCAGAACTTTCATGATTCGCTCCATTCGGCTTATCGTGTATGAGGAAGATAGCATATCAAAGAAGTGAAAAGTGTGACACAGAACAAGTTAGTGGAATCGTTTACACTTGAGGGTGAAACGACATCATTTAATTTATTTTGTTTTATATACAATTGGTTATATTAGGTTGGCGCTATTTTTCTGAAAAATACCAGGGATCTTTCGATCCCCGGCAGGAGGCGTCAGGCCACGGGGCCGAGCTGATAAGTGTAACCGTCTCCACTGGGAACGAATGCCAGGCGATGGGTAATACAGTCCGGGGCATCTTCCGCATGGTGCGAGACAAACAGCAGCTGCGTGGCGCCTTCGCCAATCAGGACGTCGACAAAGCGGCGTACCAGCTGGCGATTGAGGGGATCCAGCCCCTGCAGCGGTTCATCGAGGATCAGCAGGGTTGGATGCTTGACCAGCGCGCGAACGATAAGCGCCAGCCGCTGCTGGCCCCACGACAGGCTGTGAAACGGCGCGTCGGCGGTGCGCTTATCGATGCCGAGAATATCCAGCCATTGCTGCACCAGCTTATGCTGTTTATCGGACACCGCCTGATAAATGCCGATCGAGTCAAAATAGCCCGACAGAATAACGTTGCGGACGTTGGTGCTGACCCGGTAGTCCAGATGCAGGCTGCTGCTGACGTAGCCGATATGCTTTTTAATATCCCAGATGGTCTCGCCGCTGCCGCGGCGGCGGCCAAAGAGGGTGAGATCGTTGCTGTAGCCCTGCGGATGATCGCCGGTGATAAGGCTCAGCAGCGTGGATTTACCGGCGCCGTTGGGGCCGACGATCTGCCAGTGTTCGCCCGGGCTCACGGTCCATGAGAGATGGTTGATGACCGGACGATCGTTGTAGGAGACCACGCCGTCATTGAGCACGATACGCGGCGCCGAGTCTGCCAGCGCATGACGGGCTGGTGGTACATCTGGCTCCGGTAGGGTGATGCCGTCCAGTTTTTCACTGTGCGCCAGCTGAGCGACCAGCGCCTGCTGCAGAAGAGCGCGCTTCTCGCCGGTCTCGCTGAGGAGGCAATCAGCCAGCACGCCGGCGTATTGCACAAACTCCGGGATCTCATCGAAGCGGTTGAGCACCAGCACCAGGGTGAGGCCGGCGCGATGCAGGTCGGCCAGCAGCGCGGCCAACTGCTGGCGGGAGTTGACGTCGAGGCCGTCGAAAGGTTCGTCGAGGATCAACAGTTGCGGATCGGTCATCAGGGCCTGGCACAGCAGGGTCTTACGCGTTTCGCCAGTGGACAGATACTTAAAGCGGCGGTCCAACAGGGCGCTGATGGCAAACTGTTCGGCAAGCTGCGCGCAGCGAGCAGGATCTTTCACCTCGTCCTGAATAATCTCCGCAGTGGTGCGGCCGGTATCTTCTTCTCCGGGGCTAAGCAGGTCGGTGTTATTGCGCTGCCACTCGTCGCTGACCAGCTTCTGCAGCTGTTCGAAGGAGAGGCGTGTTACGCGGGAGAAGTGGCTTTCGCGCTGACCGCTGAGCAGGGTCAGGTCGCCGGCCAGGGCTCGCGCGAGGGCGGATTTGCCGCTGCCGTTGCTGCCGACGAACGCCCAGCTTTCACCCGCCGCCACGCTCAGGTGGTCTATTTTTAAGGTTTTTGTATCGCTCAGGCGAAACGTGCCTTGCGAAATTTGCAATGATGACATGATGTATCCCATTTTTTGCAGCGATGTGCATCAGGGATACGACTTCAGGCGCGCAATGTCAATGGGGTCAGCATAACGTCGCGAGAATGATGCGATCGGCGTTGAAGTAAGCGATCGCCTCCGTCCCTTCCGCCAGGCCAGACGTCTGCGCCTGCGGCAGAGTGGCGCACAGGGTCTGACCGTCGGCCAGCGTCATCAGCACTTCGCACTGCCCGGAGCCGCATTCGATATGGCTGATACGACCCGACAGCTGGTTCTCGGCCTGGCGGGCCACCGCCGGGTCGAGGGTGATGCCGACCCAGGGCGCTTTCAACAGAACCAGCACCTCCTGGCCCTCATCGAGCCCCAGCTTTTCAGCGCTCTGGGCGGTAATGGCGACGTTCAGGCGGGTCTGACCGTCGGCCAGCAGCACCTCAACGTGCTGCTGCACCTGCTGGCGATCGCGGCCGGTAATGGTGCCGAACCACTGGTTGCGGGCGCTGGTCTGCAGGGAAAAGCGCGAGATGGCCGCCAGCAGGCTGTCCAGCGGCAGGGCGTCGTCATCGCTGAGCACATCAAACGCTTTCTGCTGGATCTGCGCCAGCAGATCGTACAGTTGGATCAGACGCTGCCCGTAGCGGGTCAGCACCGCGCCGCCGCCGCCTTTGCCGCCGGTGGCGCGATCCACCAGCGGCTGTTCGCTGAGCTGGTTCATCTCGTTGATGGCATCCCACGCGCTTTTATAGCTGATGCCCGCGTGCTTCGCCCCCTGGCTTATCGAGCCGGTCTGGTCAATCTGTTTGAGCAGGGCGATCCGCCGGGGGTCGGCAAACAGGCGCTGCTGTAGCTTAAGGGTGAGAAGAATTTCGGCCTGCATAATCGTTTCCTGACAAAAAAGCGTATTGTGACCGATAGTCACCCGGTTGCAAAACCTCTCTGCGCGGTTTGTCATTAACCACCGCACAAATGGGGCGTGTTTTTTCGGCTGAAACCGTTACAATCAGGGAATCATACTATCTGGAGTGAACCATGTTAGAGCTTTTGAAAAGTCTGGTTTTTGCGGTCATCATGGTACCGGTGGTGATGGCGGTCATCCTGGGATTGATTTACGGTCTTGGCGAAGTGTTCAACCTCTTCTCCGCTGTCGGCCACAAAGATCGCAGCCAGCAAAATCATTGATTTCCCGGCGCCCGGTTTAACCGGGCGCTGTGCTATTTCCCTCCTGCATCATTTCCCTTCGTTTTATTGTCCTGCATCACTATAAAAACGTTTCGCATATCGTTATATTGTCAAGTACATAACGCATTGACAGGAGATTCAGATGACAGGTTCTTGGTTACGCGGGGTTGTCGGGGTATCACTCACGCTGTGCGTCGCGGGTCAGGCGCTGGCGGCCGAGGGGAAAGTGACCGTTTTCGCCGCCGCGTCGTTAACCAACGCGATGCAGGATATCGCCCAGGCGTATAAGAAAGAGAAAAACGTCGAGGTCGTCTCGTCGTTTGCCTCGTCGTCGACGCTGGCGCGGCAGATTGAAGCAGGCGCCCCGGCGGATCTGTTTATCTCCGCCGATCAAAAGTGGATGGACTACGCGGCTGACAAAAAGGCCATCGATCCGGCGACCCGCGCCACCCTGCTTGGCAATAGCCTGGTGGTGGTGGCGCCGAAAGCCAGCGCGCAGGGTGCGATTACCATTGATGAGAAAACCGACTGGACCAGCCTGCTGAAAGGGGGCCGTCTGGCGGTGGGCGATCCGCAGCACGTTCCGGCAGGGATCTACGCCAAAGAAGCGCTGCAGAAACTGGGCGCCTGGGAGACCCTGTCGCCGAAGCTTGCGCCGGCGGAAGACGTGCGCGGCGCGCTGGCGCTGGTGGAGCGTAGCGAAGCGCCGTTGGGCATCGTCTACGGATCGGATGCTGTGGCCAGCAAAGGGGTGAAAGTGGTGGGCACCTTCCCGGAGGCGTCGCATCAGAAAGTCGAATACCCGCTGGCGATTGTCGATGGCCATCGCAATGCGGCCGTGAGCGCTTTCTATGACTACCTGAAAGGGCCGGAAGCGTCCGCGATTTTCCAACGTTACGGATTTACCACCCGCTGATGTTTCTGAGCGAACCCGAATGGCAGGCGGTGCTGCTGAGCCTGAAAGTCTCCTCCCTGGCGGTGGCCTTGAGCCTGCCCTTTGGCATCTTTTTTTCCTGGCTGCTGGTCAGGCGCACCTTCCCCGGCAAGGCGCTGCTCGACAGCCTTCTCCATCTGCCGCTGGTGCTGCCGCCGGTGGTGGTGGGATATCTGCTGCTGGTGGCCATGGGGCGGCGCGGGTTTATTGGCAGCTGGCTGTATGACTGGTTCGGCATCAGCTTTGCCTTCAGCTGGCGCGGGGCGGTGCTGGCGGCGGCGGTGATGTCTTTCCCGCTGATGGTGCGCGCCATCCGCCTGGCGCTGGAGGGGGTGGACATCAAACTGGAGCAGGCGGCGAGAACCCTCGGGGCCAGCCGCTGGCGGGTATTTTTCACCATTACGCTGCCGCTGACTCTGCCGGGAATTATTGTTGGCACGGTGCTGGCCTTCGCCCGCTCGTTAGGGGAATTTGGCGCGACCATCACCTTCGTCTCCAATATTCCCGGCGAAACGCGTACCCTGCCTTCGGCGATGTACACCCTGATCCAGACTCCGGGCGGGGAGGGGGCGGCGGCTCGTCTGTGCCTCATCGCTATCGGCCTGGCGCTGGTCTCGCTCTTGATATCAGAATGGCTGGCCCGCGTGAGCCGCCAGCGCATAGGAGGATAATGATGCTGGAGCTGGACTTTACCCAGACCCTCGGCAGCCACTGTCTGCAGATCCGTGAAACGCTGCCCAGCAGCGGGATCACCGCCATCTTTGGCGTCTCCGGCGCCGGGAAAACGTCGTTGATCAACGCTATCAGCGGCCTGACCCGGCCGCAGGCGGGGCGGATCGTGCTCAACGGCAGGGTGCTGAACGACACCGCGCAGCGTATCTGCCTGGCGCCGGAGCAGCGGCGGATCGGCTATGTCTTTCAGGATGCGCGCCTGTTTCCCCACTATAAAGTGCGCGGCAATCTGCAGTACGGCATGGCGAAATCCATGGTCAGCCAGTTCGATAAGCTGGTGGAGCTGCTGGGGATCGCTCCCTTGCTGGATCGCCTGCCTGGCCGGTTATCCGGCGGCGAAAAGCAGCGTGTAGCCATCGGCCGCGCTTTGCTGACCGCGCCGGAGCTGCTGCTGCTGGACGAGCCGCTGGCCTCGCTGGATATTCCGCGCAAACGCGAACTGTTGCCCTATTTGCAGCGACTGGCGCAGGAGATCCATATTCCGATGCTTTACGTCAGCCACTCGCTGGACGAGATCCAGCATCTGGCCGATCGCGTGCTGGTGCTGGAGGCCGGTAAGGTGAAGGCTTTCGGTCCGCTGGAGGAGGTCTGGAGCAGCAGCGTGATGCACCCCTGGTTGCCGGCGGAACAGCAGAGTACGATCCTCAGCGCCACCATCGCCGCGCAGCATCCGCAGTACGCGATGACCGCGCTGACGCTGGGGGATCAAATGCTGTGGGTCAACCGGCTCGAACGTCCCGCAGGTGATACCGCGCGGATCCGCATTCAGGCGTCGGATGTTTCGCTGGTGCTGGCCCAACCGTCCGCCACCAGCATCCGCAACATCTTGCGCGCCGAGGTGGTTCAGTGTCTGGAGGTCAACGGACAGATCGAGGTTCAGCTCAGGGTGAGCGGCCATCCTCTGTGGGCTCGAATCAGCCCGTGGGCGCGGGATGACCTGGCGATAGCGCCAGGCCAGCAGGTGTTTGCCCAGATCAAAAGCGTGTCGATCGCCGCCTGATCACAGCAGCTGACGGTAGATAAACTCGGCGATGCTGGCGGACTCATTGTCCCCGATGACCACGTTGGCGCGGGCTTTGACCTCGTCCACCGCATTGCCCATCGCCACCCCGGTGCCTGCTGCTTCCAGCATACTCAGATCGTTGTAGTTATCGCCGAAGGCCACCACATTCTGCATCGACAGCCCCTGGTCAGCGACCCACTGCGCCAGGCGTTTGCCTTTGCTGTTGCCGGCGCGGGCAATATCCACCTGGTCGTGCCACGACCATTCGCACGCCAGGCCCAGCGTCTCGCCGACCTCCTGCGCAAAGCGCTGCAGACGGGGAATGTCATCGTCGGTGAGGGCGAATTTCCATACCGCCTTGACCTCGCGGACCGCCTGCGCCAGCGAGTCGACCTGGCTGAAGACCGGGCGCTGATCCTCCGGTAGCGCCTGCGCCCAGTTGCGGGTGCGGATCACATGCCCGGTGGGCTGTTCGTAAAGCATCGCGTCATCCACATAGGCCAGACCGTGGATCTGCTGTTCGGCGAGCATGGCGGTGAGGCTTACCGCGTGTTCCACCGACATAGGATCGGCCGCCAAAACCTTTTTTGCGTGATAATCATACAAATAAGTGCCATTACAACAAATTGCAGGTGTATCGAGGGCCAGTGCCTGATAAAAAGGATGAATAGCGACGTGATGACGTCCGGTAACGACGATCACCTGGTAGCCCGCCTCTCTGGCGCGGGCCAGCGCTTCCAGCGAAGCGGGCAGGATGGTTTTTTTGCTGGTAAGCAGGGTGCCGTCTAAATCCAGGGCAATCACGCGTGTTGTCATGTGTTATTTCCGGTTGATGTTGAAAAGTACCTGGCCATGATGGTACACCGCCGTGGCGTCAGGACCAATTTTTCCACATCTGCCGTGAATGTCTGTATGCCCTTTGTGCCGCCTTCCGTCGGTAATTCGGTCGGCGATGCGAGTATCATGGGCGGATGTCTTATAATTTTCAGGGTGCTGTTATCCTGAAAATGAAAAATCCACGTGCAGTGAGGGAAGGAGTAGTCATGAAACAAACCGTTTATACCGCCAGCCCGGAAAGCCAACAAATCCACGTCTGGAGTCTTGAAGCGGACGGCAAACTGACGCTGGTGCAGGTGGTTGATGCCCCGGGTCAGGTCCAGCCGATGGTGGTCAGTCCCAATAAGGAGTATCTGTACGTTGGCGTTCGTCCGGAGTTTCGCGTGTTAGCTTATCGCATCACGCCGGATAACGGGGCGTTGACCTTTGCGGGGGAAGCGGCGCTGCCGGGCAGCCCGACCCACATTTCTACCGATCATCATGGCCGCTTTGTCTTCAGCGCCTCCTACAATCAGGGCTGCGTCAGCGTGACCCCGCTGCAGGATGGCCTGCCGGGTGAAACTATCACCGTGGTGGAAGGGCTGGAAGGCTGCCACTCGGCCAATATCTCCCCGGACAACCGTACCCTGTGGGTGCCGGCGCTGAAGCAGGATCGCATCTGCCTGTTTACCCTCAGCGAAGATGGTTTCCTCTCCGCCCAGGAGCCAGCGGAAGTCACCACCGTCGAGGGGGCGGGTCCGCGCCACATGGTGTTCCATCCGAACCAGCAGTATGGTTATTGCGTCAATGAACTCAACAGCTCCGTTGACGTTTGGGAGCTGAAAGACCCGAATGGCAACATCGAATGCGTACAAACTCTGGATATGATGCCGCCTGATTTCACCGGCGTGCGCTGGGCGGCGGATATTCATATCACTCCGGACGGGCGTCATTTGTACGCCTGCGATCGTACCGCCAGCATCATCACGGTGTTCAGCGTGTCGGAAGATGGTAGCGTGCTGGCGGTGGAAGGCTATCAGCCGACCGAGACCCAGCCGCGCGGCTTTAATCTCGATCACAGCGGTAAGTATCTGATTGCCGCCGGGCAGAAGTCGCACCATATCGCGGTGTACGAAATTACCGGCGAGCAGGGGCTGCTGCAGGAGAAAGGCCGCTATGCGGTCGGGCAGGGACCGATGTGGGTGGTGGTCAACGCTCACTGATCCGTCAGGCGGTAAAAGAAAAAACCTCGCGTGAGCGAGGTTTTTTTGATCAGAGCGGACAGGCTCTGTAGGGAAGGTGTTGCCCTGGTAGACCTGAAGCGTGAAAACCTTAGATATCGTCCATGGTGTAGCCGACGACAATCTCCAGCGTTTTACGGATCACGTCTGCGGTCACCACGTCATCGGTGCTTTCCAGCGCCTGAATCAGCCATAAAATAATGGCCTTATTGTTCAGGTGACCCTCGGACTGGAGAATACTGTTGATGGCCAGCGACATCACGGCGGACTCATCAACCAGCTTATCACCGGCGTTACGGAAATAGTCGGAGAGCGCGGTGTCCTGCAGTCCTGCGTAAATATCGGGTTGCTGATGCATAGTCTGTCTCATCACATTCTCACTCTGTGTTATTCACCATGGTTGGGAGACTCAGTGGATCTTTTTACCTTCCAGCGCCATGGCGCTTTGTGTCGGCGAACCTCGGGTTTCCCAACGGCCATTGATTTTCTTTACCTGCAAAGGCGCTTGCTTGCGCTGACGGGCAAGCTTCGCGCAAATTTCTTCGATCACGGCAGCGATGAGCTTTCTTCGCTGTCGGTCTGACTCTGTCGCCTGCATCAACCGAAGTCGAACCAGCAGGGTCGGGGTGGTAATCGGGCGATTCGTTTTCAGAAGCGCGAGCACCGCCTCGCCGATGATCTCATCGGTGATTTCCTCAGTTTCACTGCTATTCATAACCGTCTCTCTGCATGCCACTCTCTCCCTGAACCTGCGAACGGGCATTCAGGTCAGCAGCAGGTTTGTGGAAGCGATCGCCCCTCATCTGCTACTGCGGCGCAACAGGCGACGATCGATGACGTTATTCCTGACCGGCAAACAGCAGACCAATTAAGGTCTGATAGTGACTCTCTTCCTCGGGGGCACGGGCGCGGTCGAGGCGGCTCAACAGTTTGGTGCACAGCGCTTTGCGGTTGAGATGACGCCCTTCGTTGAGAATATCCATCACAATCTGACCCAGCGTTTCCTGCTGGGAAGGTAACGATGCTTTGTTGAAATACTGGGCAATTGCGTTCGCTGTATCTGGAATGTAACCATTCTGCTGCATATGTGCTCCTTTCATTTCATTCATCTGTTAACTGCCATTAAACTTATACAATATTTATTAACCTGTACACACAAAGTTGCACAGAAATGATTCAAAACGTGTTAACATTTTGATTTATAATCGGTTAATTTTTTATGTTTAGTGTGTTTCTGGCTTGTGAAGGTAGGGTTTAGCGTTGCATGTTGTACAAGAAAAGAAAAATGAAAAAGCCTTGCACAAAAAAGGGATTTTTAGTGTATCTTTTTTGTTAAGACAAAACCTAGTTTTACAAGACGATTAGCCTGATAACTGCTACTGTGAATGCTTACCCTCCCATCTGGAATCACTATGCTAACCACCATCATTTATCGCAGCCATATCTGCGACAATGTCTCATTCAAATCGATCGAGGCCATGGTCGCCAGGGCAAACGAAAGAAATGGGCAGGCGGACGTCACCGGTATTTTACTTTTTAACGGGACGCATTTTTTTCAACTCATTGAGGGGCCTGAAGAAAAGGTTCGGGATATTTATCAGCATATTTGCCGCGATCCCCGCCACTATAACCTGGTGGAGCTTCTGTGCGACTATGCGCCGTCCCGCCGTTTCGGTAATGTCGGCATGGAACTGTTTGATTTACGCGAACATGATCGCGAGGAAGTGCTGCAGACGGTGATGGACCGCGGGACCTCAAAATATCAGCTCACCTATGACGACCGGGCACTGCAATTTTTCCGCACCTTCGTCGAATCAACGGAAAAAGCGAACTATTTTGAGATTCCTTCCGCTGACAGCTGGGTATTCATCCCCGATCAGAATACTTTCTATCCTGATACCCCGATAATTGATAATAAGGAAAGCTGGTCCTTTGCCTTCCAGCCGATCGTCGACCCTTTCGCCTGCGAAATTATTTCGTGGGAAGCGCTGTTACGCGCACCGGACGGCCAGTCGCCTGGCGCCTATTTTGCCGGGCTTTCCGGGGACGACATTTATCTCGCCGATCTGCACAGTAAACGGGTGGCGCTGTCGCTGGCAGGGAAATTAGGCTTACGTAATAAGGCGTTAAGTATTAATCTACTACCGATGACGCTGGTTAAAGCGCCGAACGCGGTGGGTTTCCTGCTCGATCAAATTCAGCGTAATGATCTTATTCCTGAGCAGATTATTGTCGAGTTTACCGAGCGGGAAGTGATTTCGCGGATGGATGATTTTACCGATGCGGTGCGAAAGCTAAAGGGGGCGGGCATCAATCTCGCCATCGATCACTTCGGCGCCGGGTTTGCGGGGCTGTCACTGCTGGCGCAATACCAGCCCGACAGAATTAAAATCGACCATGAGCTGATCCGCAATATCCACCAGGATGGGCCGCGCCAGTCGATTGTACAGGCGATTATCAAATGCTGTTTTTCACTGGAGATTGCGGTCTCAGCCGTCGGCGTTGAGCGCGCTGAAGAGTGGATGTGGCTGGAATCAGCCGGTATTTCACAGTTTCAGGGGAATTTGTTCGCCAGCGCGCGCCTGGGGGGCTTGCCTGCCGTCGCCTGGCCAGAGAAAAAATGATCCATCTCGAAATCAGCTAATTATTTTTTCATCTTTTTCCCAAGCGCTGTGAGCCACAACCTGATATCTTTATCTGTACAAGAAAATAGAGTTGTACAGGATGCCTGAATTCGTTAGTTTAGGTATTAAAGTATCAGGTTGATGTGAGGCTGCTATGGCGTTTTACAGTATCGGTGAAGTCGCCGAACGTTGCGGAATCAATCCGGTCACCCTGCGCGCCTGGCAGCGTCGTTACGGGCTACTGAAGCCGCAGCGTAGCGAAGGCGGGCATCGACAATTTGATGAAGAAGATATCCTGCGCATTGAAGAGATCAAGCGCTGGATAGAGCGCGGTGTATCAGTAGGGAAAGTTAAAGCGCTGCTGGAGGATAACCTGCCGGCGGCGCGCGACGAATCCGCGCATCTTCAGGAAGAGATGATGTCCATTCTGCGTTATATGCAGCCTGCCAGAATCCGTGCCAAATTAATGGCGCTAAGCCATCAACACCCCGTCGACACGCTCATCGATAGCCTGTTAGTGCCGGTACGTCAGCGTCTGAAGCTCGATCAGAATACCTCGCTGGTGATTAGCAGTATGCTGGATGGTCTGTTGATTGACTGCGTGGCGCTGTTTCTTGCCGAAGCGCGTAAGAAGAACGGCAGGGAGACGCTGCTGGTGGGCTGGAGCAATGAGGACAGGACCCGTCTGTGGCTGGAGGCATGGCGTCTTTCCCAGCGTGGCTGGCACGTCAACGTCCTCGCCGAACCGCTGGAGTCGCCGCGGCCCGAGCTGTTTCCCGGCCAGCATATCTTCGTCTGGACCGGACGCGCTGCCACCCCTCTGCAGGAAGAGCTGCTCAGCCACTGGCAAGAGCAGGGCTTCAGCATCCATTTTCACGGTAATAATTAATCGCCCCGATCCGCAAAGCAGACCGGGGCTAACGCGCCGGGTTACAGGTGGATCTGGCTCCAGGATTTAAAGGTTTCGCTGCGGCTGATATTAAAAAAATCGGTCCTACCGCTACAGCCGAGCTTTTTAATCAGATTCAGCCGGATCTGATAAATGGTTTTAATATGCAGATTCAGCGACCGGCCAATGCTGGCGACCGCTTCGCCATTGCTGATAAGTTGAATCACTTTCTTTTCCCGCTCGGTAAACTGCACCGAGGCGCCCGGCGCCGGGTGGGTTTTATAGTAGCGGGTGGGCTGGTGCAGAAATATCTTTAACTCTTCCGGCGTTGAATCGGCCGGTAAGCGCAGCATAGGCAGTTCACTCAGAAAATTAAGATCGTTGCCTTCGGTTAACAGAATAAATAACGTATCCCGACGGTTATAGTTGTGCTGCAGTACTGCGAAATAATTGTCGCTGGTAAAGAAAACATGTTTTTTGCGAAAGTAAGTTGCCGGCAGACTATTCAGGATCAGCGACATCCCGTAGAGAAGAAAACGATTATCAAACCACAGATCGTAATGTTCAGTACGATAGCAGGTATTATGGTGTGACATTTTATTTGCCTCAGTTAGCCGATAGAGACCCAGGCGTGCCGGCACCGCAGGGTTGAGCCTGCTGCCAGCTCCGCGGGGTTAATTAATGATGAGGTTTGCTGGACAGCATATCCAGCGCCTGCAAATAGAGGTCGGAAAGTATTTCATTACTTTCCGTTTGCAGGCGATGCTGGATTTCCGTAATCATCCGCTCATTATTTATCGTTCTGTGCTGCTTAATGAGCGTATTTTCAATATTCTTCATCAGGGCCGAATTGAAGACAAACTCTGCTGGAATGGTATTTTTAATATGCATAGCTCGAACTCTCCCACGTATAACGCAAACTGACAATAAAAGTCGCTACGTACCATTGGTACGCGCTAAGTCACGAACAGGAAATGCAAAACCAGGAACCACCGCCTGACTTGCCGCGCCACCGTTAAACATCCCCGCTTCGTTGCGCAACAAGCAGTTAACACTCCAAAACTATAGACGGTGATTCTGCTATGTACAACTTTTTTCAGGACTATATGTACAACGGAACGACTTATTTTTGTATTTTGTATTAATTAATTGATTTTAAAGAATTTTGTTGTTTGCATTACTTGTACATAAAATCCGGTTTGTGCAAGATACCTTTGTAAAACTGGCGGGAAGAGGCTGACGATAATGAGAAGGTGATGTTTTGACCGGCGTGCTGGATGAAATAGCGCCGACGCAGGAAGGGGTACACAGCAACTCTGTCGTCGACAGGTGGCTTTCTTCCGCGTCGGACGCTAATCATAACGAAAAGCAGGTGAGGTTTTGTCTTTTTTTTGCACAATTAGGTAAAGGGAAACACATCGGTCATTTCGTTGTCGGTTTGCTCAGTTTGTTGGCGGATAAGGGGTGTGCTACGCTTTTTAATAACGATGTGGCGGTTGGGCATCGTTATCTTTCCCCCATTTCCCTCTCGGGCTTTTCCCCTTGTCCCGACGGATAAATATGGCAGAAGCTATCTGTCCAGGGACAGGCCTTGAAGACTGAGGAGGGAAAATGCGCGGTAGAACCGTAATGCTCCTGGCCGGGTTAGCGACTCTCGCGCAGGCGAAAGAGATTAACCTCTATTCGATGAATACCGGTTCCTATGTTTACCATTTGACCAATAACCATGGGCAATATACTGAGAATTTCGAAAACCACTTTTTCTCAGTGGAACGTAAATTCTCAGAAGACTCGAAATACAGTCTGCTGATTGGCACTATGAATAATAGCTTCGACGATCGCTGCCTGGCGCTGGGCGTGAGAAGAGACTGGTACCACAACGGCAGCGGATGGACCTTCAAAGGCATTTACGGCTATACCGGCGAATTCTTCTTCGACGCCTTCGAGCATTGCGGCGATCATGGCTCCTATAAAGATTTTAAGGATGCCACCGGGATCGGCTTTTCACCTTATATTTACCATGCCATCCAGTACAACTTTACCGACTATTTCGCTCTTGAGAGTGGCATCATTATTCCCAGCGTGTTTGTGATCAGCATTCAGTGGAGCTTCCGCTAAATCGCCGCGTTGTCGGTTACAGGGTTATCACCTTCTTGAGCAGCGTACTGGAGAGCGCCGCAAGGGAAATGAGCACCGACAGGACAAACGTTAGCGCAATCACTCCCAGCTTGGTGGCTAACGAGTGTATAGGGATCAGCATCACCAGCAGGTGAAAAACGGAGTAGTGCAGAATATAGACCCCGGTCATCGCTTTGCTAACCGTCGCCAGCACCGCCTCCTTCAGTTCGCGGTTCTTTTTAAACTGCACGGCGTTAGCGGCGATCACCAGCAGGACGATCAGAATATAAATCTGCGACCCCGTGAGAATGAACGCATTGCGATCGGCTTTAAACAGCGCGAAGAAAAAGTGGCGCTCATAAAACCAGGTAAATAAATAGACAAAGGGCAGGGCGATAATCGAACCTTTAATGACCCGCGGGTCGCGTATCCACTCCGTGACTCGCGGATCGTTAAACAACTGCCCGGTTAAATAAAAAAGTAGCCATGTCCACAGACGATACTGCGGCGCCAGGCTGAAAAGATGTCTTTCCGGATAGAGCACTGAGAGCAGGTCGTAACCATAAGAGCAGCACAGCAGCGTCAGGACCACGGTGAAAAACAGGCCGCGCCGCTGACTGAGCCAGGCAATCAGGGGATGGAAGGTATAGATGACGATCAGGGCGAAAATAAACCAGGGCTGGATCAGGTAGCCGCGCTGATAAGGCTCCCAGACATAATAGACCGTCATCCAAAACAGAAAGACGATCACCACGCTTTTAATTTTGCCAATTTGCCAGTTGGCGTCGTGACGCGTCTGCGCATCAAGATAGCCGGCCACCACAAAAAACAGCGGCGTGGCGATGGTCGAGACGAAGGTCAGCAGCCCGAGGATCCAGTGATAGTCATAATCAAAGCGATCCCAGGTGTTATAGATGGTGAAAAAAGTCACCGCTGTCATACAGCCGAGTGTCTTAATAATGCTCAGACCGGTACTGTTCATCGTTGAGGCGTCATATCCTTATGGTGAAAGCAGGCGTAAATCACCGGCAGAACCAGCAGCGTCAGCACGGTGGCGAAGGCCAGACCGAACATAATCACCACCGCCATACTCTGGAAAAAAACATCGCGCAGCAGCGGGGCAAGGCCAAGCACGGTGGTGAAGGCGGTCAGCAGGATTGGCCGCAGACGGGATGTTGCCGCATCAATGATCGCTTGTCGTTGATCTTTCTCTTGTTTTTGTTGCTCTATCTCTTCCACCAGCACAATGCCGTTGCGGATCAGCATGCCGCTGAGGCTGAGAAGGCCGATTAAAGCCATAAAGCCGAAGGGGATGCCAGTCAGCAAAAAGCCGGGCGTGACGCCGATCAGCGCCAGCGGGACGGTCAGCCAGATGGCGACGGCGTTTTTTAGCGAACTGAACATCAGCACCGTAATGATAAACATCACCAGATAGCCAAGCGGTAGGGTCGTGAACAGCCCTTGCTGCGCCTCACTGGAATTCTCCGCATCGCCGCCCCATTCGATACGGTAGCCATGCGGCAGCGTCAATGCGTCAATGCGTGGTTTCACCCGGGCGAGAATATCACCCGAGGTTTGGCCGCTTTGCGGACTGGGGTCGGTCTGGACCGTCAGCACCCGGGTACGATCCCGGCGGAGAATCAATGGATCTTCCCACTCCAGTGAGAAGCCATGGATGACGTTACTCAACGGGATATACTGCTGGCGGCTCTGGCTCCAGACCAGCACGTTATTCAGGTGGTTGGCATCCTGTCGCTCCGTTGCCGGCGGCCGGACGATCACCGGCAGCAGATCGGCGCCCTCGCGATATAACCCGGCGCGACTGCCGGAGAAATTCATCTCCAGCGCATGATCAATGTCCTGTTTATCCACCCCCAGCTCGCGCCCCAGCGCCGGGGAGTACTGTGGGCGGATCACCTTGCTGCGGTTCTGCCAGTCGTTACGCACGCTGTCGGTGGCCGGATCTTCGGCGAGAATATCGCTCACCTGACTGGCCAGCGCGCGCAGCGTATCCGGGTCAGGGCCCTTAATGCGCACTTCAATTGCGCTATCCCCGGAGGGGCCGAACATAATGCGTTTAGTGCTGGCGTTCACCTGCGGGTAGTTTCTGGCGATCCAGGCTTCCACGTGGCGGGTGACGGGGGCGATGCCGCGCTGGTCGTCCATCCGCACCATAATTTG
The DNA here is from genome assembly GCF_040065235.1 of Klebsiella sp. GB_Kp047. Lineage (NCBI taxonomy): Bacteria > Pseudomonadati > Pseudomonadota > Gammaproteobacteria > Enterobacterales > Enterobacteriaceae > Klebsiella > Klebsiella sp. GB_Kp047. The sequence continues at coordinate 25,666 of NZ_JBEAJG010000032.1, forward strand.
CGCGTAGTTGCTGTACTGCCGCTGGCCGCTGTAGGTAAGAATAAAACGCATACTGCCCTGGCCAATGGTGGCGACGGTGGTGACTACCCCCGGCTGGCCGGCGATCGACCGCTCAATATCGCGGGTCATCTGCTCGGTGGCGTTAATATCGGTACCGTAGGGGAGCCACAGGTCGACAAAGAAAATGGGCGTATTCGATGACGGAAAGAAATTCTGCCGAACGAAGGTGAAGCCCCAGATAGCCGCGGCCAGCAGGGCGCCCATCAGCACCAGGGTCACGGTCTTTTGCTGCAGCAGTATTCGCAGCGTCTGCTGATAGCCGCGATAAAAGCGGCCGCGGTATGGATCGGCTTTTTCCGCCGACGCGGCGGCCGACGGGGCGTGTTTAAACAACCACCACTTAATGAGTACCGGCGTGATGGTCAGGGCGGAGAACCAGCTTAGCATCAGCGAGATCAGCAGCACCTGGAACAGGGATTTGCAATACTCCCCGGTGGAGTCCTGCGAGAGGCCAATCGGCGCGAAGGCGAGGATGGCGATGATCGTGGCGCCGAGCAGCGGCAGGGCGGAGCGGCGGATCACATAGTTAATGGCGCCCAGCAGCGGCGAACCTTGCTGGCGGGCGATCAGCACCCCTTCGACAATGACGATGGCATTGTCCACCAGCATACTCAGGGCGATGATCAGCGCCCCGAGGGAGATCCGCTGTAACTCTATCCCCCAGATATACATGATAAGCAGGGTGCCGAGAACGTTGAGCGCCAGCGACAGAGCGATAATGATCCCGCTGCGTACCCCCATGAACACCAGCAGCACGCCGACCACGATCGCCAGGGCCATCAGGAAGTTGGTAATAAAGCCATTGACCGAGTGGGCGACCTCTGCCGCTTGATCGTAAAAAATGGCGATGTCGATCCCCGCCGGTTTGTCGGCGGCCATCTGCTGGAGGCGGGCTTCAAGGGCGTGCCCGACGTCAATGACGTTGACGCCAGGAATAAAAGAGACCCCCATGGTCACCGCCTGGCGGCCGTTGGCATGATAGGTACTGGACGGCGAGTCGGTCAGCCCGCGCGACAGTGTGGCAATATCCCGCAGTCGGGTGGTGGCGCTGGCGCCGTGAGGGCTGACCAGCAGATCCCCCAGCTCATCGATGCTCTGAAACTCCCCGGTGGGGTGAAGGCGGATCGATTCGCTGCCAACGCGGATCTCTCCGGCGCTGGACACCACGTTGAGCCGGGTCAGGATAGCGGCGAGCTGGTTGAGCGTGATCCCGCGCGCCGCCATCTTCGCCAGCGAGATATCAACATTGATCTGTTGCGGAATGACGCCGCCGATAGCGACTTTACCGACCCCAGGAACCAGCACCAGCTCCCGACGCAGCTGTTCGGCATAGCGCACCAGTTCGGGGTTGGTAAAACTGTCGCCCGAGATGGCGAAGAAAAAGCCAAACACATCGCCAAAGTCGTCATTGACGAAGGGGGTCACGACGCCAGGCGGGAAAAGTCGGCTGGCGTCACCGACGCGGCGACGTAGCTCATCCCAGATTTGCGGCAGCTCGCTGGAATGGTACTGCGAAGCGATATTCACCGTAATTTGCGATAAGCCATTTGAGGAGATGGAGCTGACGTTATCCAGTGAGGGAAGCTGCTGAATCGCATTTTCCAGCGGCAGGGTCACCTCCTCCTCCACCTGCTGAGCGGACGCGCCAGGGTAGTGGGTGACGATCACCGCCGTTTTAATGGTGAAGGCCGGATCTTCCAGACGGCCGATATTGAGCAGGGCGAACAGACCCCCCACCCCCAACAGCAGAATGGCTAACCAGACGCGGGTCGGGTTATTAATAAACTGACGGGAAATGTCCATTTATAATCCTCGTTCACGCGTCCAGATCCGCACCGGCTGCCCGGCATGCAGCTCGCTCACGCCCGCCGCGACCACCTGCTCACCCGCGTGGAGACCGTCGGTGATGGTCACTCCCTGCGCGGTCACCTCGCCGACGGTGACTTTGCGCTCTTCAAGAAACCGATGCGCATTGTCGCCTTTCACCACCCAGACGATGGGTTCATTCTTCGGCCGGTTATCCGGGTTAAACACCGCCTCCACTGGCACCACGAGGGTTTCCTTTCCGGCGCTGGCCGGTAAATTGCCGAGGTTGACCGTCACGGTGCCGCTAACCCCGCCGACGGTGGGAAAATCATCCGGCCGCGGCATGGTTAAAATGATCTGCCAGGTGAGGGTGCTGTTATCGCTGCTGCCGGTATGCTCTTTGTATTCCGCCGTAAATTCGCGGCCCGGCAGGGTATTGATCCTGACGACGGGACGGTAGGCGGTATTACGGATATCCAGGGAGGTGAACAGATTTTCGGGAATGCTGAAGACTACATCCAGCAGGTCGGTCCGCGTCAGGGTGATCACCGGCTGGCCGGCGGCGACCACCTGATGGTTGCGGATATGCACGCCGGCGGCAATCCCGCCGAAGGGCGCGGTGAGGCTCATTTGCGCCAGCTCTTCACGGGCGATTTTTAAGGCCGCGTTGGCGGCATCGCGATTGGCGCGCTGCACGTCCATTTCCGCCTGGGAGATGGCCTGACGTCCCGCCAGGGTCTGGAAGCGGTCGAACTGACGCTGGGCGAGGGTGGCCGCCGTTTGTCGCTCATTGACCCGCTGTTGGGCCTCGCGGGCATTCAGGCGCGCCAGCGTTTGTCCCTGGGCGATGGTCGCCCCCTGGCGAATATCCAGCGATTCCACCTGGCCCCCCCGCTTAAACGACAGCTCGGTGGAGTCGCCAGACTCGATACGTGCCGGAAACGTTCGCTGCTGGGTATTGCCCACGGCGGTCACCTGCGCCACCTTGACCATGCGCGGGGCGGACTCGACGGACGGCGATTTCTGATCGCAAGCGGTTGCCAATAAAATAACAACCGGGATGAGAGAAAAATAACGGTTCACAGTATTCCCCTCAGATTCAGGATTTATTTTACATTTTTATTACGCGGCGCACGCTTATTCGGCGAGGGCGGCGACAACCAGATAGGTGAATAGTCCCACCAGCGTGCAGGCGACAATGGCCAACGCGACAAAGAATCCCAGACGTAACAGGCTATAACCAAACATGATTTTCTCCCTTAACACCCACCCGAACCGCAAATGTCATTTAATTCGGCCCTCGCTGTGACCACTGGACATTCGGAGCGGCACTCCTGCTTGTAATCAGCATAGTCGGAGAAAAGGTGAAGTGTTAAAAAAGTGAATACCCCGAGCGTTGGCGACATCGTTGGGGAAAGGGCAGGAGATTCGCAGGTGATAAGAGCTTTTTATAATATTTTTCAGTCTATTAATCCGTCATTTTCTAATGTTAATTTTCCTGTGCTACGTTTAATAACATCTATTCCGCTCGCCGCTTCTGTTGTTGAGATTTCGTTCCTCCCCAAGTATAGGGTTATTCATCACTACGCATTGTATTGGTAATAAAAGGATTATCTCATGTATAAAAATATCGTTGTTCCCGTTGACGTTTTTGATGCAGGCCTGGCCGACAAAGCGCTCTCTCATGCAAAATTCCTTGCCCAACATTCTGCCGGGCAAATTCATCTTGTCCATGTCATTCCGGCATTCTCTCCGGTGTTAACGCGTGGATTTATCTCTGATGCCCGAAAGATGGAAGACCATTTGATTACTACCGCTAAGGAAAAACTGACCGAGCTGGTTAAAAAAAATGGCCTGGCGGAAGACGCCAGCCATCTTTATGTGCGCAGTGGCAATGTTCGCGATCAAGTGATCGCCCTGGCCGATGAGCTAAAAGCGGACGTAGTGATTGTCGGTTCACGCAATCCGGGGATCCAGACTCACCTGCTGGGCTCGGAAGCGGCCAATATCGTGCGCTATGCCCATGTACCGGTTTTCGTTGTGCGCTGATGACGGCGGGATGTCGTCCTGACTTCCGCTTCATAAATCGAGGGAGAGAGTATGAATACAGATAAACCGGGGGCGCCCTACTATCAGCGCTCCGTCGAGGAGACGCTCGCCAGCGTGCAGAGTTCGCCGGACGGGATTAGCGGAACAGAGGCGGCCACGCGCCTGCAGCAGTATGGCGAAAACGCCCTGCCGCAGAAGCCGGGTAAACCCGCCTGGCTGCGTTTTATTGTGCATTTTAACGATGTGCTGATCTACGTCCTGCTGGCGGCGGCGCTGCTCAAGGCGGTAATGGGCCACTGGATCGACATGTCAGTGATCCTCGCGGTGGCGGTGGTCAATGCGCTGATCGGCTTCATTCAGGAGAGTAATGCGGAAAAATCGCTGCAGAGTATCCGTAATATGCTCTCCAGCGAGGCGGTGGTGATCCGCCAGGGCAACCATGAAACCATCCCCACCACCTCGCTGGTACCCGGCGATATCGTGGTGATCCGCGCCGGCGACCGAATCCCCGCCGATTTACGGGTGATTGAGGCGCACAACCTGCGGGTGGAAGAGGCAATCCTCACCGGCGAGTCGACGGTGGTGGAAAAAACCACCGAGCCGCTAAGCGGTGATTTGCCGCTCGGCGATCGCAGCAACCTGGTGTTTTCCGGGACCACCGTCAGCTCAGGGGCGGGGAAAGGGATCGTGGTGGCCACCGGCGGCGATACCGAGCTGGGCCACATCAACCAGATGATGGCGGGCATTGAGAAACATCGCACGCCGCTGCTGGTGCAGATGGATAAGCTGGGCAAAGCCATTTTTATCCTCATTCTGGTGATGATGGCGGCGCTGTTCGTCTTTAGCCTGCTGTTCCGCGATATGCCGGTCTCCGAACTGATGCTGTCGTTAATTAGCCTCGCGGTGGCGTCGGTCCCGGAAGGGTTGCCGGCGATTATCTCCATTATTCTGTCGCTTGGCGTGCAGGCGATGGCCCGTCAGAAAGCGATTATCCGCAAGCTGCCGACGGTGGAAACCCTCGGTGCGATGACCGTTATCTGCTCGGATAAAACCGGGACCCTGACCATGAACGAAATGACGGTGAAGGCGGTGATCACCGCGGACAGCGTCTATCGGGTGGAAGGGGACAGCTATGAGCCGGTCGGTAAAATCCATGCCATCGACGACCCGACGCCGATCGCCGTGGCGCCAGGATCGCTTCTTGAGCGCTATCTGCGCACCATCGATCTGTGTAACGACAGCCAGCTTATCAAAGAGGAAGGCGGGCTGTGGAAAATTACCGGCGGCCCCACCGAGGGGGCATTGAAGGTGCTGGCGGCGAAGATAACCCTGCCGCCGCAGCCCAGCGAGCTGCGTAGTAAAATTCCTTTTGATTCGCAATATAAATACATGTCGACGCTTTACCGGCTGGGCGAAGAGGAGGTGGTGCTGGTCACCGGCGCGCCTGACGTTCTGTTCCGCCTGTGCCAGTATCAGCAGAGCGACAACGGACTGCAGCCGCTGGATCTCCCGTACTGGGAAAGCAAAATTGAAGAGTACGCCCGGGAGGGGCTGCGCATGGTGGCCGCGGCCTGGAAGCCGGCTGCCGCAGGCCAGACCGAGCTGACCCATCAGGATCTGCAGCAGGGGGTCATTTTATTAGGGGTTGCCGGGATGATGGATCCGCCACGTCCGGAAGCGATCACGGCGATTGCCGACTGCCTGCAGGCCGGGATCCGCGTGAAGATGATCACCGGCGACCATCCGCAAACGGCGATGAGCATCGGCAAAATGTTGGGGATTGGCAATGCGGGTAACGCCATCACCGGGCGCGAGCTGGAGGTGATGGACGACGCGCAGCTGAGCGTCGCCGCGCAGCAGTTCGATATCTTCGCCCGCGCCAGCCCGGAAGATAAGTTCCGTCTGGTGCAGGCTCTGCAGAGCAAGAAAGAGATTGTCGGCATGACCGGAGACGGGGTGAACGATGCCCCGGCGCTGAAGCAGGCTGACGTCGGCGTGGCGATGGGGATCAAGGGAACCGAAGTCACCAAGGAAGCCGCCGATATGGTGTTGACCGACGACAACTTCGCCACCATCGCCAGCGCGGTCCGCGAGGGGCGCCGGGTGTATGACAACCTGAAGAAAACCATTCTTTTTGTCATGCCGACCAACCTTGCGCAGGGTTTACTGATCGTGATCGCGCTGCTGGCAGGCAACGTGCTGCCGCTGACGCCGGTGCTGATCCTGTGGATGAACATGGCCACCTCCGCCACGCTGTCGTTTGGTCTGGCGTTTGAAGCCGGTGAGAAAAATATTATGCGGCGGCCGCCGCGCGACCCGAAAATTCACGTCATGGACGGGTTTGCCATCTGGCGCGTGGCGTTTGTGGGGTCGATGATTGCGGTCAGCGCCTTTATTCTCGAAGCCTGGCTGCAGCCGCGCGGCTATTCGCCGGAGTTTATCCGTACCGTGCTGTTGCAGACCCTGGTCACCGCCCAGTGGTTCTATATGCTGAACTGCCGCGTGTCGGATGGTTTCTCGTTAACCAAAGGTTTGCTGGCTAACAAGGGGATCTGGATCGTCAGCGGCGTGCTGCTGGTGCTGCAGCTTCTGATTATCTATGCGCCGTTTATGCAGATGCTGTTTGGCACCACCGGGCTGCCGTTCCGCTACTGGGTGATCACCTTTATCATCGGCTTCGCCATGTTCCTGATCGTGGAACTGGAAAAACCGCTGACCCGCAAATGGCGAACCGCCTGACGGCGTGAAGCGCTGAACGAAAAAGGAAAGAGGGGGCATCGCCCCCTCTTTTATTATGCTTCACGCTTGTTGCGCTTTACTGTTTCGGCTCGGCGACCACGCTGCTTCCCACGCCGCGGTTGTTATATTCCCACATGCGGTTGAAGCTGTTGTCGTTGAGGTTGCGCTGCAGATTGCCTTTGTCATCCGCGCTGCCGGTGTTGCCGCTGAACGGACGGCCGGAGCCTACCGCTGCCGCCCACGGCTGGGCGATGTTAAAGCCTTCATTGATGGCGCTGTCGCGGATCACGACCTGACCGTTGCTGTTGCCGTCAACATCCAGCGCGCGGCCGAGCTGCGCGACGTTATCCCCGGAGGCGGTGAAGCGGCTGTTAGTCGCCAGGAAGCCGTAGGTCACGCTCTTCAGGGTGGCCGGCGCGAAGACATAGGCTTCTTTCTGCGTACGGGAGTTCACCACGCGGAAGTCGGTGTTATCAAACACCACGGCGCCACGGCCAGAAACGATATCCACGTCGCCTTCAATATAGCTGTTGGTCACCAGGGTGCGAGTCTGACGGTTGTCCTGCAGACGGTTCTGCACGCCGCTGTTGGTCACGAAGAAGGTGTTCTGGCGGCCAAGAATGTTCACCTTATCGATCTGCACCTGGTCGCCATCGCTGCGCAGGGCAACGGCCTGGTGGGTACCGGCATCGACGCTGTCGCCAAGGTTGTTGGCGATGGTCAGGTTCTGCAGCTGCAGGCCGTTATTCTGCGACCAGAAGACCGCGGAGCACATCACGCCGACGGTGGCGGTGGATTTGCTCTGGCAGCTGTCGAACATATACCACGCCGGTTTGCCCGGCATGTATTTACCACCCGGATTGACCAGACGACGCCAGGTGTTGCGATCCATTTCAGAATCAATGGCTTCGCTGATTTTTACGTCAATCGGTTTATCGCCGGTACCATACAGAGTCAGGGCGCCCGGCGCCGCCGGAACGTAGACGGTGCCCGGGTATTCGCCCGGCATGATGGCGATAAACAGGCGACGGTTAGAGTGGCGGGCAATTGCCGCATCCACCGCTGCCTGGACGGTGGTATGGGTCACGCCCTGGGTTCCCGCCGGGCCGACGATAAAGTCAGGCTGCGCCGGCAGGCTGATGGCGGACGGCGTCCAGGCCGCGGCATTGGGGTTCAGCGACTGGAAATAGGCCGCCGGGATAAAGTTTTTCGCTTCATCGGCGTTCAGAATGGGACGCGCGGTGGTGCCCGGTGCAGTCTGCGTTGAGGGCTGTTGATCGGCAGGCGTCGAGCTACAGGCGGACAGCGTCACGCCGAAGGCCAGCGCCAGCGCCAGACGGGAAACGGAATATGTGTTCATGTTGCTCCGGGCAAAATTAAGCGTAGTGAAATACCCCGGCTGAGACGCCAGGGTATAAGTCCTTTAAAACCTGCTGTTTTATACTAACTTGAACGAAACGGGAAGATGCGGGCTGAAAAACTTACCTTCTTTACGCAATGAACGCTTTCCCGGGACGGTCCCTAGTCACAAATAAATAACATTTAGTCGCGCTTTTGTTGACATTCCCGACGTTATGAAAATAAATGTCTATACAACCCATGACAAGTTAAGCGCTATGACTGAAGCCACTTCCGAACTCGTTATCTGGCGAAACGCCCGTCTCGCCACCTTGAACCCCGATCACGCTCAACCGTACGGTCTGCTGGAGCGCCACGCGCTGCTGGTCCACGACGGTCGCATTGCGGCGATCGTCGCCGAAGATGACCTTCCCAGCGGGCGCAGGATCGATCTCGAAGGCCGGCTGGTCACGCCGGGATTAATCGACTGCCACACCCATCTCGTCTTCGGCGGCAGCCGGGCCCAGGAGTGGGAGCAGCGTCTGAACGGCGTCTCCTATCAGACCATCAGCGCCAGCGGCGGGGGGATTAATGCCACCGTGCGCGCCACCCGCGACAGCAGCGAAGCCGAGCTGCTGGCGCTGGCCCAGCCGCGGCTGGCCCGCCTGCTGCGTGAAGGGGTGACCACTCTGGAGATCAAATCCGGCTACGGTCTCGATCTGCAAAACGAGCGCAAAATGCTGCGGGTCGCCCGCCAGCTGGCCGACGACAATGGCGTCGAGCTTTCGGCGACGCTGCTCTCTGCCCACGCCACGCCGCCGGAATATCAAGGCGACGCCGACGGCTATATTACGCTGGTCTGCGAGACGATCCTGCCGACGCTGTGGCGGGAGGGACTGTTTGAAAGCGTCGACGTCTTCTGCGAAAACGTCGGTTTCAGCCCGCAGCAAACCGAGCGGGTGTTTCAGGCGGCGCAGGCGCTAGGCATCCCGGTTAAAGGTCACGTTGAGCAGCTCTCTTCGCTGGGCGGCGCGCAGCTGGTGAGCCGTTATCACGGACTGTCCGCCGACCATATCGAATATCTGACGGAAGAGGGGGTGGCGGCGATGCGCGAGAGCGGCACCGTGGCGGCCCTGCTGCCCGGCGCGTTCTACTTCCTCAATGAAACCCGCAAACCGCCGGTGGAACTGTTGCGCAAGTACCAGGTGCCGATGGCGGTGGCGACGGATTTCAACCCCGGCACCAGCCCCTTCGCCAGCCTGCATCTGGCGATGAACATGGCCTGCGTCAAATTTGGCCTGACGCCGGAAGAGGCGTGGGCCGGCGTGACGCGCCATGCCGCGCGGGCGCTGGGGCGGCAGAACAGCCACGGCCAGCTGGCGGCGGGCTTTGTGGCGAACTTTGCCATCTGGGATGCTGAGCATCCGGTCGAGATGGTGTATGAGCCGGGGCGCAGTCCGCTCTGGCAGCGTGTGGTACGAGGAGAACTACAATGATGCTGTGGCAAGCTACCCCCGCTAACCTTTGGCAAGGTCGCGACGACAGCGCGGAAGCGCCGAATGCGCTGCGTCTGTTCCAGACCATTCCCCGCGCCGAACGCTTCGCGCCGCAGGAGATGCCCGGCGATATCGCGCTGCTCGGCTTCGCCTGTGACGAAGGCGTCCGGCGCAACAAAGGGCGTACCGGAGCGGCTGACGGCCCGGCGACCCTACGCCGGGCGCTGGCCAATATGGCCAGCCATCAGGGCCACGACCGCTGCGTGGATATGGGCACGATTAGCGTCGAAGGCGACCAGCTGGAAGCCGCGCATCAGGCGCTGCGCGAGGCGGTGACCGCCTGCCAGCGCGCCGGCAAACGCACGCTGGTACTGGGCGGCGGCCACGAGACCGCCTTCGGTCACGGCGCCGGGATACTGGATGCCTTCCCCGGCGAAAAAGTGGGCATTATTAACCTCGATGCGCATCTGGATCTGCGCTTTGCCGAGTGCGCCAGCTCCGGGACGCCGTTCCGCCAGCTGGCGCTGGAGTGTGACGCGCAGCAGCGCGGTTTTCACTATACCTGCATTGGGGTCAGTCGGGCGGCCAACACCCAGGCGCTCTGGGAAGAAGCGGCGCGGCGCGAGGTGGCTATTGTGGAGGATCTACAGGTATTAGAGGCCTTCGAAACCCGGGTGCTGGCGGAGCTTGAGCGCAATATCGCGCAATTCGACCGTCTGTATCTGACTATCGATCTTGACGTGCTGCCGGCGCGCGAAATACCGGCGGTGTCCGCGCCGGCGGCGCTGGGCGTGCCGCTGGCGACCCTGCTGCGCATCGTAGAGCCGTTGTGCCGCAGCGGTAAGCTGCAGGCGGTGGATCTGGTGGAGTTCAACCCGCAGTTTGACATTGACGGTCAGGGCGCCCGCGCGGCGGCCCGTCTGGCATGGCAAATCGCCCATTGGTGGCAGTAGCCATTCCGGTATATTCTGGGTGTTTCGCCGCCCATTTTGCAAAAGGAAAGCCAGGCTATGTTTTCACAGCAACCCCGTTCCGCGCCCGCGCCTTTTTATGAGAAGGTGAAGCAGGCTATCGGTGAAAAAATTCACAGCGGCGTCTGGCGACCGCATGACCGTATCCCTTCGGAAGCGGAGCTGGTGGCCCAGTTCGGCTTCAGCCGGATGACCATCAACCGCGCGCTGCGCGAGCTAACGGATGAAGGCCTGCTGGTCAGGTTGCAAGGGGTGGGGACCTTTGTCGCCGAGCCGAAAGGGCAGTCGGCGCTGTTTGAGGTGCGCAGCATTGCCGAAGAAATTCTTGCCCGTCACCATCAGCACCGCTGCGAGGTGCTGCTGCTGGAGGAGACCCGGGCGGATCATATTCAGGCGACGGCGCTCAGCGTAGCGGAAGGCACCCGCATCTTTCACTCGCTGATGGTGCATTACGAAAACGAGGTGCCGGTACAAATCGAAGATCGCTGCGTCAATGCCGCGGTGGTGCCGAACTATCTCCAGCAGGATTATACCGCCACCACGCCCCATGATTATCTGTCGCTGATCGCCCCGTTAACCGAAGGTGAACATATTGTTGAAGCGGTGCAGGCCACAGCGGAAGAGTGCGCGCTGCTGCATATTCACGCCCACGATCCCTGCCTGCTGATCCGTCGCCGCACCTGGTCGACAACCCATATCGTTTCCCACGCGCGCCTGCTGTTCCCCGGCAGCCGTTATCGTCTGCAGGGCCGCTTTGGCTCCTGATCCACACTGGCGTCAGCAAAACGTGATTGCTGACGCAATATAACAAAATTGTATCATTTCTGTTAAATCCTGGCTTGCGCATGCTTGTATAGACAAGTATATGTATCTACGTAAACAACGTTCATTGTCAGGAGAAACCCCGATGTCGCAAAGCAAATATCGCCAGCTGGACGTCCGTGCGCCAAGAGGCACGACGCTGACCGCGAAGAGCTGGTTGACCGAAGCCCCGCTGCGTATGTTAATGAATAACCTCGATCCCGATGTCGCCGAAAACCCGCACGAGCTGGTGGTCTATGGCGGTATTGGTCGCGCAGCGCGCAACTGGGAATGCTATGACGCTATCGTGAAGGCGCTGAAGAACCTGGAAAGCGACGAAACCCTGCTGGTCCAGTCCGGCAAGCCGGTGGGCGTTTTCAAAACCCATGAAAACTCGCCGCGCGTGCTGATCGCTAACTCCAACCTGGTCCCGCACTGGGCGACCTGGGAACACTTCAACGAGCTGGATGCCAAAGGGCTGGCGATGTACGGCCAGATGACCGCTGGCAGCTGGATCTACATTGGCAGCCAGGGCATCGTGCAGGGCACCTACGAAACCTTCGTCGAAGCCGGTCGTCAGCACTATCAGGGCAGCCTGAAAGGCCGCTGGGTGCTAACCGCCGGGCTGGGCGGCATGGGCGGCGCGCAGCCGCTGGCCGCGACGCTGGCCGGGGCCTGCTCGCTGAACATTGAATGCCAGCAGAGCCGCATCGATTTCCGTCTGCGCACCCGCTATGTGGACGAACAAGCTACTTCTCTGGATGACGCCCTGGCGCGCATCAAGAAATACACTGCCGAAGGTCGCGCTATCTCCATCGCCCTGTGCGGCAACGCCGCGGAGATCGTGCCGGAGCTGGTGAAACGCGGCGTGCGCCCGGATATGGTCACCGACCAGACCAGCGCCCACGACCCGCTGCACGGCTATCTGCCGAAAGGCTGGAGCTGGGAAGAGTATCAGCAGAAAGCCGAATCCGATCCGCAGGGCACCATTCTGGCGGCGAAACGCTCGATGGCCGACCATGTGCAGGCGATGCTGGCCTTCCATGAGATGGGGGTCCCGACCTTTGACTACGGTAACAACATTCGCCAGATGGCTCAGGAAGTGGGCGTCAGCAACGCCTTTGATTTCCCGGGCTTCGTGCCGGCCTATATCCGCCCGCTGTTCTGTCGGGGTATCGGACCGTTCCGCTGGGTAGCGCTCTCCGGCGATCCGCAGGATATCTACAAAACCGACGCCAAAGTGAAAGAGATCATTAAGGATGATAAGCATCTGCACCACTGGCTGGATATGGCGCGCGAGCGCATCAGCTTCCAGGGGCTGCCGGCGCGTATCTGCTGGGTCGGTCTGGAATGGCGGCAGAAGCTGGGCCTGGCGTTTAACGAAATGGTGCGCAGCGGCGAAGTCTCCGCGCCGATCGTCATTGGCCGCGATCACCTTGACTCCGGCTCCGTCGCCAGCCCAAACCGCGAAACCGAAGCGATGCGCGACGGCTCTGACGCGGTCTCCGACTGGCCGCTGCTCAACGCCCTGCTCAACACCGCCAGCGGCGCGACCTGGGTGTCGCTGCACCACGGCGGCGGGGTAGGCATGGGCTTCTCGCAACACTCCGGGATGGTTATCGTCTGCGATGGCACCGATGAAGCGGCGGCGCGTATCGCCCGCGTCCTGCACAACGACCCGGCCACCGGTGTGATGCGTCATGCCGACGCGGGGTACGAGATTGCCATTGAATGCGCAGCAGAACAGGGTCTCAATCTTCCGATGGTCGCGGCAACGCAGGGGAACGCGAAATGAAATCTTTAACTCTGATCCCGGGGCAACTCAGCCTGTCGCAGCTCCGCGACATCTACAGCCACCCGGTGAATATTACCCTCGACAGCGGCGCGTTTGCCGCCATTGACGAGAGCGTGGCCTGCGTCAACGCCATCCTTGCCGAAGGGCGGACTGCCTACGGCATTAACACTGGTTTTGGCCTGCTGGCGCAGACCCGGATCTCGACGGAAGATCTGGAGAACCTGCAGCGTTCGCTGGTGCTGTCCCATGCGGCGGGCGTTGGCGAGCCGCTGGACGATGACCTGGCGCGCCTGATTATGGTGCTGAAGATTAATAGCCTGTCCCGCGGTTTCTCCGGGATCCGCCTGAGCGTGATCCAGGCGCTGATTGGCCTGGTGAATGCCGGCGTGACGCCGTGGATCCCGGCGAAAGGTTCCGTCGGCGCCTCCGGCGACCTCGCGCCGCTGGCGCATATGTCGCTGACCCTGCTTGGCGAAGGCAAAGCGCGGGTACGCGGCGGCGAATGGCTACCGGCCACCGAAGCGCTGCGTCAGGTTGGGCTGGAGCCGATTACCCTGGCGGCGAAAGAGGGGCTGGCGCTACTCAACGGCACCCAGGCCTCGACCGCTTTTGCCCTGCGCGGTTTGTTCGAAGCCGAAGATCTGTTCGCCTCCGCGGTCGTTTGCGGGGCGTTAACCACCGAAGCGGCGCTGGGTTCGCGTCGTCCGTTCGATGCGCGTATTCATGAGGTACGCGGCCAGCGCGGGCAGATTGATGCGGCGGCGCTGTATCGCCATCTGCTGACCGACGATAGCGCGATCTCGCAGTCGCACCATAACTGCAGCAAGGTGCAGGACCCGTACTCCCTGCGCTGTCAGCCGCAGGTGATGGGCGCCTGCCTGACCCAGATCCGCCAGGCGGCGGAAGTGCTGCTGGCCGAAGCCAACGCGGTCTCTGATAACCCGCTGGTCTTCGCCGCCGAAAATGACGTCATCTCCGGCGGCAACTTCCACGCCGAACCGGTGGCGATGGCCGCGGATAATATCGCGCTGGCGATCGCCGAAATCGGCTCGCTCTCCGAGCGCCGCATCGCGCTGATGATGGACAGCCATATGTCGCAGCTGCCGCCGTTCCTCGTGAAAAATGGCGGGGTGAACTCCGGGTTTATGATTGCCCAGGTCACGGCGGCAGCGCTGGCCAGTGAAAACAAAGCGCTGTCGCACCCGCACAGCGTCGACAGCCTGCCGACCTCCGCCAACCAGGAAGACCACGTCTCGATGGCGCCGGCGGCCGGTCGCCGCCTGTGGGCGATGGCCGAGAACACCCGCGGCGTATTGGCCGTTGAGTGGCTGGCGGCGGTGCAGGGGCTGGATATGCGCGAAGGGCTGACCACCAGCCCACTGCTGGAAGAAGCGCGTCATCTGCTGCGCGAACGTGTCCCTCATTATACGCAGGATCGCTACTTCGCCCCGGATATCGATAATGCCATTGCGCTTCTGGCGGCCCGTCACCTGACGCGTCTGCTGCCTGCCGTACTGCCAGGCCTGCACTAATCACCGTTGTTCTCTGTACCCGCGTCGGGGGAAGTCATTCCCCCGACCGCCCTACATCGCATATTTGTCGTCATATAAAAAAACCAGGACACCTGTATATGCAACAACAACACAAGCCACATCTGCTGCGCGGGCTCAATGCCCGACACATTCGATTTATTGCGCTCGGCTCCGCTATCGGCACCGGGCTGTTCTACGGCTCGGCCTCCGCCATCAAGGCGGCGGGCCCGGCGGTGCTGCTGGCCTATCTGATTGGCGGCGCGGCGGTGTTTATCGTCATGCGCGCGCTGGGCGAGATGGCGGTGCGCAACCCGGTTTCCGGCTCCTTCGGCAGCTACGCCCGCCAGTATCTCGGGCCGCTGGCCGGGTTTATTACCGGCTGGACCTATACTTTTGAAATGGTGATCGTCGCCCTGGCCGACGTCACCGCCTTCGGCATCTATATGGGATTGTGGTATCCCGATGTCCCGCGCTGGATCTGGATCCTCAGCATCATCTTCTTTATCGGCGCCATGAACCTGTGCAACGTGCGGGTGTTCGGCGAGATGGAGTTCTGGCTGTCGCTGGTGAAGGTGGTGGCGATTATCGCCATGATGCTGGCGGGCGCCGGGATCATCTTCTTTGGCTTCGGCCATAGCTTCCCGGCTACCGGGCTGGAAAATCTCTGGAGCCACGGCGGCTTTGATCCTAACGGCTGGCAGGGCGTTATCGCTTCGCTTGGCATCGTGATGTTCGCTTTCGGCGGGGTGGAGATTATCGGCGTCACCGCCGCGGAAGCGAAAGATCCGAAAAAGGTCATCCCGCAGGCCATCAATACCATTCCGCTGCGTATTATCCTGTTCTACGTCTGCACCCTGGCGGTGCTGATGGCGATTTTCCCGTGGAACAGCTTTGGCGAGCAGGGGAGTCCGTTTGTGCTGATTTTCGACGGTCTGGGGATCCCGGCGGCGGCGACAATCCTTAACATCATCGTGATCAGCGCCAGCATTTCGGCAATTAACAGCGATATCTTCGGCGCCGGGCGCATGATGTACGGCATGTCGAAAGAGGGGCTGGCGCCGAAAAGCTTCCAGCGCATCGCCAGCAACGGCGTACCCTGGATGACGGTGGTGGTCATGGGCGGCGCGCTGCTGGCGGCGGTGGTGCTGAACTATCTGATCCCGGAGCAGGTCTTTGTGCTGATTGCTTCGCTGGCGGCATTCGCCACGGTGTGGGTGTGGCTGATGATCCTGCTGTCCCATTTCGCCATGCGCCGTAGTTTGTCTGCCGAAGAGCGCAGCCAGATTGCCTTCCCCGTCCCGTTCTGGCCGGTTGCGCCGCTGTTGACGCTGCTGTTTATGGGGCTGGTTATCGCGGTGCTGGGGATGTTTGCTGAGACGCGGATGGCGCTGATTGCCGGCCTGGTCTGGCTCGGGCTGCTGACGGTGGTGTGGTACGCGCGGGTGCGTAAAACGGCGCTGCAGGTAGCCACTGAACAGTAAGGCCAATTTCCCCGGTGGCGCTGCGCTTACCGGGGCTACAAATGGCACGGACCGTAGGCCGGGCAAGGCGTCAGCCGCCGCCCGGCATAAAAGCGGCTCCGTGCCCGCGGCAATCGCCCGGCGGCGCTGCGCTTGCGTGGGACTGGGGGTATTGTAGGTCGGGTAAGCGCAGCGCCACCCGAAAAACAAATGGCGCCGCAAGTAGCCCGGATAAGGCGACAGCCGCTATCCGGGGGGGAGATTAACTGAACAGGGCGGTGATGGAGGCGCTGGCGAGGGAATGGAAATGGACGTTAAAGCCGACCATTGCGCCGCTGGCCTCGGCATCCACTTCAATTTTCTCGACGTCCAGGGCGTGGACGGTAAAGATATAGCGGTGGGTTTCGCCCTTCGGCGGCGCTGCGCCGCCGTATCCCGCCTTGCCAAAATCGGTGCGAGTCTGAACGGCCTCTTCCGGCAGCTCCGCCTGACCGGAACCGGCCCCTTGCGGCAGGACGCGGGTATCGGCCGGCAGGTTAGCCACCACCCAGTGCCACCAGCCGGAGCCGGTCGGCGCATCCGGATCGTAGCAGGTCACCACAAAGCTTTTGGTTCCCGCGGGCACATCATCCCACATCAGATGCGGCGAAATATTGTCGCCATCGTAGCCCATGCCGTTGAAGACGTGACGATTAGGCAGCTTACCGCCGTCCTGGAGATCGTGACTGATCAGTTTCATGCTTCATCCTCATTGATAATGCGCTGATTAACCTGGAAGTGTAGCCTGCACCACGACGCAATTCCGCTATTTATTCGCTAAAAAATGTTTCGTCCTGCACCGCCAGGTTAACGGCGCGGGTCAGGCGGGACAGCTGGTCAGGCGCGATGATGTACGGCGGCATCAAATAGATCAGGCGGCCAAACGGGCGGATCCACACCCCCTGCTCGACGAAAAAGCGCTGCAGGGCAGCCATATTGACCGGGCGACGGCTTTCAACCACGCCAATAGCGCCCAGCACGCGGACATCGGCTACCAGGGCGGATCCCCGCGCCGGCGCCAGCTCGGCCAGCAGCTGGGCTTCAATCGCCGCCACTTGCCGCTGCCATTCGCCGCTCTCCAGCAGGCGCAGGCTTTCGCTGGCCACCGCGCAGGCCAGCGGGTTGCCCATAAAGGTCGGGCCGTGCATAAAGCAGCCGGCTTCACCGTTGCCGATGGTTTCCGCCACCTCGCGGGTGGTCAGCGCGGCGGAGAGGGTCATGGTGCCGCCGGTCAGCGCCTTGCCCAGACACAGAATATCGGCGGCGATACCGGCGTGCTCGCAGGCGAACAGCTTGCCGGTGCGGCCAAAGCCGGTGGCAATCTCATCGGCGATCAGCAGTATCCCTTCCCGGTCGCACATTTTACGCACCCGCTTCAGCCACTCCGGATGGTACATCCGCATCCCGCCCGCGCCCTGTACGATCGGTTCGAGGATCACCGCGGCGATGTCGTGACGGTGCGCGGCCATCAGGCGGGCAAAGGGCACTATATCCATTTCATCCCACTCGCCGTCAAAGCGGCTCTGCGGCGCGGGGGCGAACAGGTTATCCGGCAGATAGCCCTGCCACAGGCTGTGCATCGAGTTCTGCGGATCGCAGACCGACATCGCGCCGAAGGTATCGCCGTGATAGCCATTGCGGAAGGTCAGGAAACGTCGACGCGGTTGGCCTTTCGCCTGCCAGTACTGCAGGGCCATTTTCATCGCCACCTCAACCGCCACCGAACCGGAATCAGCGAGGAAAACGCACTCCAGCGATTCCGGAGTCATTGCCACCAGCTGGCGGCACAGGGCCACCGCCGAGGGGTGAGTGATCCCGCCGAACATGACGTGCGACATCTGGTCGATTTGCGCTTTCATCGCCGCATTAAGACGCGGGTGATTGTAGCCGTGGATTGCCGCCCACCAGGAGGACATACCGTCAACCAACTGTTCGCCGCCGGCGAGGGACAGCTCGCAACCGTGGGCGGAAACCACCGGGTAGACCGGCAGGGGGGAAGTCATAGAGGTGTAGGGGTGCCAGATGTGGCGCCGATCGAAGGCGAGATCGTCCAGGGTCATAAGTGACTTGTAAACCATTTTGAAAACATTTAGGTTTACGAGTATAAACCGAACCGTAAATTAACAAAACCCTTTGGAGAAGCCAATGGCTCACCACGTACGTTGGACAATGTCGCAAGTAACTGAATTATTTAATAAACCACTCATCGATCTGTTATTCGAAGCGCAGCAAATCCACCGGCAACACTTTGATCCGCGCCAGGTGCAGGTCAGCACCCTGCTGTCGATCAAAACCGGCGCCTGCCCGGAAGATTGTAAATATTGTCCGCAGAGCGCGCGCTATAAAACCGGGCTCGAAACCGAGCGCCTGATGGAAGTCGAGCAGGTGCTGGAATCAGCGCGTCAGGCGAAAAACGCCGGCTCGACCCGCTTCTGCATGGGCGCGGCGTGGAAAAACCCCAATGACCGCGATATGCCGTATCTGGAGCAGATGGTGAAAGGGGTGAAGGCCCTGGGGCTGGAGTCGTGCATGACGCTTGGCACTCTGACAGACAGCCAGGCGCAGCGCCTGGCCGAGGCGGGCCTCGATTACTACAACCACAACCTCGATACCTCGCCGGAATTTTACGGCAACATCATCACCACCCGCACCTACCAGGAGCGCCTGGATACCCTGGACAAAGTGCGTGACGCCGGGATCAAAGTCTGCTCCGGCGGTATCGTCGGGCTGGGGGAGACCGTGAAAGACCGCGCCGGCCTGCTGCTGCAGTTGGCTAACCTGCCCACGCCGCCGGAAAGCGTACCGATCAACATGTTGGTGAAGGTCAAAGGTACGCCGCTGGCGGATAACGACGATGTCGACGCTTTCGATTTTATTCGCACTATCGCCATCGCGCGCATCATGATGCCCACCTCTTACGTGCGTCTCTCCGCCGGCCGCGAGCAGATGAACGAGCAGACCCAGGCGATGTGCTTTATGGCCGGGGCGAACTCGATTTTCTATGGCTGCAAACTGCTGACGACGCCTAATCCGGAAGAAGATAAAGACCTGCAACTGTTCCGCAAGCTGGGGATCAACCCGCAGCAGACGGCGGTGCTGGAAGGTGATAATGAGCAGCAGCAGCGCCTGGAGCAGGCCTTACTCACCCCGGACACTGAGGAATATTACAACGCGGCGGTGCTATGAGCTGGCAGCAGCGAATCGATCGGGCGCTGGACGAGCGACGAGCGGCGGATGCTCTTCGCCGCCGCCTGCCGGTGACGCACGGCGCCGGGCGCTGGCTGGCGCGGGAAGGGGAGCGCTGGCTTAACTTCTCCAGCAATGACTATCTTGGCCTGAGCCAGCATCCGGCGATTATCGCCGCCTGGCAGCAGGGGGCGGAACGTTATGGCGTCGGTTCCGGCGGTTCGGGACACGTAAGCGGCTATAACGAGGCCCACCGCGCGCTGGAAGAGGAACTTGCCGACTGGCTGGGCTATCCGCGCGCGTTGCTGTTTATCTCCGGCTTTGCCGCCAATCAGGCGCTGATCGCCGCCCTGGCGGATAAAGAGGATCGGATCGTGGCCGACCGCCTGAGCCACGCCTCCCTGCTGGAGGCGGCAAGCCTCAGCCCGGCGCAGCTACGCCGTTTCGCCCACAACGATCCGCAGCAGCTCGCGCAACTGCTGGCTAAGCCGCTGGCGGGCGAACAATTGGCGGTCACTGAAGGCATTTTCAGCATGGATGGCGACAGCGCGCCGCTGGCGGCCATTCACGCCGCGGCGCAGGCAGCAGGGGCATTGTTGCTGGTGGATGACGCCCACGGCGTCGGCGTGGTCGGCGACGAAGGACGCGGGAGCTGCGCCGCGCAGGCGGTGCGCCCTGAGCTGCTGGTGGTTACCTTCGGCAAGGCCTTCGGCGTCAGCGGCGCGGCGGTGCTGTGCGACGAAGCAATGGCCGATTATCTGCTGCAGTTTGCCCGTCATTTGATCTATAGCACCGCGATGCCGCCCGCCCAGGCGGTGGCGCTGAGCGCCGCGCTACGGGTGATTCGCAGCAATGAAGGACAGCAGCGTCGCGACATCCTGGCCGCCCGCATCCGGCAGTTCCGCAAGGGGATGGGCGAGACGTCGCTGGGTTTGACCGACTCCGTCAGCGCGATCCAGCCGCTGATCGTCGGCGATAACGGCCGGGCGCTGAGCCTGGCCGCACGTCTGCGCGACGCGGGCTGCTGGACGACGGCGATCCGTCCACCGACGGTGCCGGTCGGCAGCGCTCGTCTGCGCCTGACCCTGACCGCCGTCCATCAGGCTGAGGACATTAACCGTTTACTGGAGGTGCTGCATGGCCACGGTGAATAAGCAGGCGGTGGCCGCGGCGTTTGGCCGGGCGGCCGGCGGCTATTCGCAACATGATGAACTGCAGCGGCGCAGCGCGGAATTGCTGCTGCGCCAGCTGGCGCGTCGCGATTTTCCCCGGGTGCTGGATGCTGGCTGCGGCCCCGGCGGCATGAGCCGCCGCTGGCGTGAGGCGGGCAGCGTGGTGACCGCGCTGGATCTCTCCCCCGGGATGCTGGCCCAGGCGCAGCGTAACGACGCCGCTCAGTATTACCTGCTGGGCGACATTGAGGCGCTGCCGCTGCCGGACGCCTGCGTCGATCTGGCGTGGAGCAATCTGGCGGTGCAGTGGTGCGACGATCTGCGCGCCGCCCTTGGCGAGCTGTACCGGGTGGTGCGCCCCGGCGGCAGGGTGGCGTTTAGCACGCTGCTGGCCGACTCGCTGCCGGAGCTCAATCAGGCGTGGCAGGCCATCGACGACCGGCCGCATGCCAACCGTTTTCTCAGCGAAGCGGCGGTGCGCGCGGCGCTGAGCGGCCTGCGGGCGTCCGGCGAGGTGCATCAGATTAGCCTGCCGTTCGCCGACGCGCTGAGCGCCATGCGATCGCTGAAGGGCATCGGCGCCACCCATTTGCACCAGGGGCGGGCATCAGCCCCGCTTGGCCGCGGCAAACTGCGCGAGCTACAGCTGGCCTGGCCGCAGCGGCAGGGCGTCTGCCCGCTGACGTATTCTCTTTTTACAGGAGTCATTGAGCGTGACTAAACGTTTTTTTGTCACCGGGACCGATACTGAAGTCGGGAAAACCATCGCCAGCAGCGCCCTGCTGCAGGCAGCGAATCAGCTGGGTTTTCATACCGCTGGCTACAAGCCGGTGGCTTCCGGCAGCGAGCTTACCGCCGCAGGGCTGCGTAATGAAGACGCCCTGGCGCTGCAGCGTCATAGCCGGGTCGCGCTGCGCTATGAACAGGTTAACCCGTATACCTTCGCCGAGCCGACCTCACCGCACATCATCAGCGCCGACGAAGGGCGGCCGATCGCCGCGGCGAGGCTCTCCAGCGGGCTGCGCGAGTTAGAACGCCTCGCCGACTGGGTGCTGGTGGAAGGGGCCGGCGGCTGGTTTACGCCGCTGTCGGAAACCCTGACCTTTGCCGACTGGGCGCAGGCGGAGCAGCTGCCGGTGATTCTGGTGGTGGGCGTCAAGCTCGGCTGCATCAACCACGCGATGCTTACCGCCCAGGCGGTACGCCAGGCAGGGCTGCCGCTCGCGGGGTGGATCGCCAATGACGTGCAGCCGCCAGGCAAGCGCCACGCCGAGTATCTGGCGACGCTGAAAAACCGGCTGGCCGCGCCGTTCCTCGGCGAAATACCGTGGCTTGCCGATATCGCGCAGCGCGACGATCTCGGCCAGTATCTGGATCTCAGGGCGCTGGATCCGGCGTCATCCACTGCGCCAGCAGCGGTTCATCCAGCGCCATAATATCGCCTTCGGCGACGTTACGGCCCCGGTGCAAAACACAGAAACGATCCGCCACCCGGCGGATAAAGGGCAGGTGCTGCTCGGCGAGCAGCACCGTCAGGCCGATATCGCGATTCAACCGCAGCAGCAGATCCGCCAGCTTTTGCAGACAGCGCGGCCCTCTGCCGCGCGAGGGTTCATCAAGGATCAGCAGCCGTGGCTGGACAATCAGCGCCCTGGCCAACGCCAGCTGGTACTGATCGTCGTCGCTCAGCGAGGCGCCTTTGCGCTGCCGTAGGGCATAGAGTTCGGGAAAATGCTCATAGATTTCGCCGCCGCTGGCGTTAGCCCCGGGTTTCCCGGCCGCGAGGGCAATATGCAGATTCTCTTCCACGCTGAGCTGCGAAAAGATGCGTTTATCCTGCGGCACATAGCCGATACCGATGGCGCTGCGCGACTGGGCCGACAGGGGCGTGAGATCCTGCGGCGGGGCGCCAATGTCATGCCAGGTCATCCGGCCGCTGGCCACCGGCAGGTGCCCGGCAATGCAGTTAACCAGGGTGGTTTTTCCCATGCCCTCGCGTCCCAGTACGCCAATGCACTCCCCCGGGCGTAGTTCAAGATCGACATTCCACAGTGAATGCTGGTTGCCGTAAAAGTGATTTACTGCCTGTAAATTCAACATGGACGTTTTCTCCTTATCCTGGCGTCAGGGCGACAGAAAGATGCTGCAAAACTCTTGCCAGGAAAAAGAACGCTCGGAAAAAAACGCTAAATGCCGATACCATCAGGCACAGCCAGCGCCTGGGGTGCACTTTTCCGGTGCCCGACGCTAAAGGGTGGTGCAAAAAGCAGCAAAAATCGAGCGGCTTTAAGCGGATAGTTATCAAAAATAGTTCGATAAAAATTTTTCGCCACGTGATTAAGGCCGCCAGACGATTTGCGCCGGGCGGCGGCGGTCTTGGGCTGCAGACAGTTATCCACTATTCCTGTGGATAACCTTGTGTATTAGAGTTAGAAAACCTGCGGTAAGCTAGAGCGTACGCGGCTTGCGGCTGAATTGGCGCGAAAGGCGTCTTTTCTTTAAAAACATTAAATATCAGCTTGTTAGATAAAATCAATGGGTGTAAGAAAAGCGTCATCTGCTGCCATAAAACTTTCACCCGTCCGCTTGACAAATGTTAAAAGGTAAAAATTTCTGGGGATAACCCTGACGGCCGGAGGATTATTCCGCCCGGCGCGCGTTTTATACCCTGCTTACCGGCAAAAAAGGCCATATTGTGGCGCTATCATAAGCACGCACTGTTTAAATATCCAGTATAATTTATTGGCAAAAAACGGCCCGGGGGGTAGAATTAAACACCGGCCGCTAAATCTTTTTCAGGTTCTGATTGATGAGTAAATCGTTTGTTCTGCATTCCGCCTTTCGCCCCTCCGGAGACCAACCGGAAGCCATCCGCCGCCTGGAAGAGGGGCTGGAGGATGGGCTCGCGCATCAAACGCTGCTGGGGGTCACCGGCTCCGGTAAGACCTTTACCATCGCCAACGTGATTGCCGATCTGCAGCGGCCGACGATGGTGCTGGCGCCAAACAAAACGCTGGCGGCCCAGCTCTACGGCGAGATGAAAGAGTTTTTCCCGGAGAATGCCGTCGAGTATTTCGTCTCCTACTACGATTACTATCAGCCGGAAGCCTATGTCCCCAGCTCAGATACCTTCATTGAGAAAGATGCCTCGGTAAACGAACATATCGAGCAGATGCGCCTGTCGGCCACTAAAGCGCTGCTTGAGCGGCGCGATGTGGTGGTGGTGGCCTCGGTCTCGGCTATTTACGGCCTCGGCGACCCGGACCTGTATCTGAAAATGATGTTGCATCTGACGGTGGGGATGCTGATTGACCAGCGGGCGATCCTGCGCCGCCTGGCGGAACTGCAGTATACCCGCAACGATCAGGCCTTCCAGCGCGGCACCTTCCGGGTGCGCGGCGAGGTGATCGACGTCTTCCCGGCGGAATCGGACGATATCGCCCTGCGCATTGAGCTGTTTGACGAAGAAGTTGAACGCCTGTCGCTGTTCGACCCGCTCACCGGCCATGTGGAATCGACGGTGCCGCGCTACACCATTTATCCCAAGACCCACTACGTGACGCCGCGGGAGCGCATTGTCCAGGCGATGGAAGAGATCAAGCTGGAGCTGGCGGAGCGGCGTAAGGTGCTGCTGGCCAACAACAAGCTGCTGGAAGAGCAGCGCTTAACCCAGCGCACCCAGTTCGACCTAGAAATGATGAACGAGCTGGGCTACTGCTCGGGCATTGAAAACTACTCGCGCTTCCTCTCCGGGCGCGGCCCCGGCGAGCCGCCGCCCACCCTGTTCGACTACCTGCCGGCAGACGGCCTGCTGGTGATTGACGAATCTCACGTCACGGTGCCGCAGATCGGCGGTATGTACCGCGGCGACCGGGCGCGCAAAGAGACGCTGGTGGAGTACGGCTTCCGCCTGCCGTCGGCGCTGGATAACCGGCCGATGAAGTTTGAAGAATTCGAAGCGCTGGCGCCGCAAACCATCTACGTGTCGGCCACCCCCGGCGCCTACGAGCTGGATAAATCCGGCGGCGAGGTGGTGGATCAGGTGGTGCGGCCGACCGGTCTGCTGGATCCGATCATCGAAGTGCGGCCGGTGGCGACCCAGGTCGACGATCTGCTGTCGGAGATCCGCCTGCGCACGGCCATCAACGAGCGCGTGCTGGTCACTACCCTCACCAAGCGGATGGCGGAAGACTTAACCGAGTACCTTGAGGAGCACGGCGAGCGGGTGCGCTATCTGCACTCGGATATCGACACCGTCGAACGTATGGAGATTATCCGCGACCTGCGTCTTGGCGAGTTTGACGTGCTGGTCGGGATCAACCTGCTGCGTGAGGGGCTGGATATGCCGGAGGTGTCGCTGGTGGCGATCCTGGATGCGGACAAAGAGGGCTTCCTGCGCTCCGAACGCTCGCTGATCCAGACCATCGGCCGCGCGGCGCGCAACGTCAACGGCAAGGCTATCCTGTACGGCGATAAGATCACCCCCTCGATGGCGAAAGCCATCGGCGAGACAGAGCGTCGACGGGAGAAACAGCAGCGCTATAACGAAGAGCACGGCATTGTGCCGCAGGGGCTCAACAAGAAAGTGGTGGATATCCTGCAGCTGGGCCAGAGCCTGGCGAAAACCAAAGCCAAAGGGCGCGGTAAAGCGAAGGCCGTCGATCCTGCCGGGCTCAGCGGCGTGGATATGACGCCAAAAGCGCTGCAGCAGAAAATCCACGAGCTGGAAGGGCAGATGATGCAGCACGCGCAAAACCTCGAGTTCGAAGAGGCGGCGCAAATTCGCGACCAGCTGCATCAGCTGCGCGAACTGTTTATCGCCGCCTCCTGAGTCCCGGCGTGTACTGCCGGGAGGTGGACGTGCGGGAAGCAGACAAGGCGTGGCCCTTATCGCCCTGTTCCGCAGCCAGATAACCATTCGCGGTGAAGAAAAAAGGCCGCAAAGCGGCCTTCTTAATGTTTGCTTAATCTCGCCAGGCGACACTATCCTCAACCTGATGAGGATAGCGCCCATGCAAAAAATCAACTTCCGTGAATATCTGGCGGTCGCCACCGCCCTGGTCATTATTGTTGCCTTCTTCCATCAGTGGGTGCTGACGTTCTGACCCCCGCGCCGCGGGAATAACACCCACGCGCGGACCCCTGGCCCCGGCTGGCGGTTATGTAAAAAGAACTGGGCGTCATGCAGCTGAGCGATGCGCGTGACGATGCTCAGTCCTAGCCCTATACCGCCGTAGCGACTGTCCATGCGCACGAAGGCCTTACTGAGTTCGCCGCTTTTCGCCTCATCAATCCCCGGTCCTTCATCTTCCACTGCCATCACCGGCATCAGACCCGCTTTCACCGACACGCGGATCGTCGATCCTTGCGGGCTGTAGCGATGGGCATTCTCCACCAGATTGCGCAGAATGACGCGGATGAGCGTCGCGTCGCCAGAGACGACGGCCTCGCTTTCGACATCCGTCAGCAGCAGCCGTTGCTGGCGCTCGGCCAGCATGGTCTCCAGCTCATCCTGCAGCGGTTTGACCACGTCATCCAGCAGCAGCACCTGCTGATAGCTGCCGGCGGAAAAGGACTGACCGACGCGCGCCAGCTGCAGCAGCTGCGAAATGCTGGTGGTCATCTGGTCGAGCCGCTGGATCAGCGGGTCGACGCCCATGCCGTGCACTTTCGCCAGCAGCTCAAGGTGCAGCCGCAGCCCGGCCAGCGGGGTGCGCAGCTCGTGCGCCACGTCGGCGGTAAACAGTCGTTCGCGATCGAGAGTCAGATTGAGGCGGGAAACCAGCTGATTCAGGGCGGTGGTCACCGCCGTCACCTCGGGCACCGATTCGCTGAGCACGATGGGGGTGAGGTTGTCCGGGGTACGACTCTCCAGCTCGCTTTGCAGACGTGACAGCGGGCGGGTGATTTTGCGTACCGCCAGCATGCTGATATACAGCGCCAGACCTACGATCAGCAGGCTCGGCACCAGCAGGCTGGCGACCGCTTCCCGAACCTCATGCTCCACATGCTTTTGGTTGTTGTGCCCTTCGATGGCGCTGGCCACCAGCAGCTGGATCTGCTCTTTGCTCTCATGCCATAGCCAGAAGACGCTGATCAGCTGGCAGACCACCAGAATGGCGCCGATGGTCAACAGCAGCCGGTGACGCATGGTCCAGTTTTCGGTTGCAAACAGAGCCATGGTCTATTCCGTATCGATGTTGTTAGCCAGCATATAGCCGAAGCCCCTGACGGTGCGGATCCGCGATTTGCCAATCTTATCGCGCAGGTTATGGATATGCACTTCCAGGGTATTGGTCGCTGGCTCATTGTCCCAGCTGTAGATATCGTTGTAGAGGATCTCGCGATGTACCGGGCTGCCGGCTTTCATCATCAGCCGCGACAGCAGGGCATACTCCTTCGGCGTCAGATCCAGCGCCGTCTCACCGAGCCACACCTGGCGGCGGGTGACGTTGAGGCGCAGATCGCCGACGCTGATTTCGTTATCGCCCTGATTATTATGCCGACGGAGCAGGGCGCGAATGCGCGCGTTTAGCTCTTCCAGGGCAAAGGGTTTCACCAGATAGTCATCCGCGCCGGTGTCGAGACCGCTAATGCGATCCTCAAGGGTATCGCGGGCGGTGAGGATCAGCACCGGCTGGGTCATTTTCTCCCGCCGCATACGGGCGAGAAAATGCAGGCCGTCTTCGTCCGGCAGGCCGAGGTCGAGTACGATCAGGCTGTAGTGATTGCTGGCCAGCGATAGCGCCGCTTCGTGCGCCGTGGAGACGCCATCGCACACGTATCCTTCGCTTTGCATCGCCAGGATTAACCCCTGCAACAACAGCGCATCGTCTTCAATGACTAAGATTTTCATCAACCAGCCTCTCTACATGGCGTTAAAATATCATCTGCCGCCTGGTACTCGTGGGTGCTGACGCCGAGCAGGCCGAGCAGGGTGGAGAACAGATTATCTTGTGAATAATCCTTCGTCTTAGCCTGTTGTTGCAAACACTGGCTGGAAACACCGTAACGTTGCTGGTAATCCGGCGACAGCCACAGCAGCATGGGCACGTGCTTTTGCGTATCCGGCGCAATGGAGTACGGCAGACCATGCAAATAGACGCCATTTTCGCCCAGCGATTCGCCGTGGTCGGACAAATAAACCAGGCTAGTGGTGAATTTGTCCTGTTTAGATTGCAGTAGTTTTATCGCTTTATCAACGACATAGTCGACATACAGAATGGTGTTATCGTAGGTATTGGTCAACTGTTGTTGCGTACAACTTTGGATTTCATTGGTATCGCAGGTTGGGGTGAATTTTTTGAATTCAGCCGGATAGCGATTGTAATAGGTTGGGCCGTGGCTGCCGATGGTATGCAGTACGATAATGCCATCCTGTCGCAGGTTATCGATATAGCTGTCGAGATTATGGAACAGCACGTCGTCGTAGCACTCGCCGTCGATGCACTGTCCGGTTAGCTTCAGATCGGTCACGTTCTGATGCGGTACCCGATCGCATGCCCCCTTGCAGCCGCCATCGTTGTCGTTCCACAGCACCTGGATGCCGGCGCGCTGCAGAATATCCAGGACGCCTTCCTGGTGATGGGCCAGCTCTTCGTCATAGCGCGCGCGCGGCATATTGGAGAACATGCAGGGCACGGAAACCGCAGTTGCTGTGCCGCAGGAGGTGGTTTTCGGGAAGTACACCACGTTGTCCTGTTGCAGGCGCGGGTTAGTCTCCCGATCGTAGCCGCCCAGCGAGAAGTTCTCGGCGCGCGAGGTTTCACCCAGTACCACAATCGTCAGGTTCTTACGGGGACCGTTATGCATCACCGGTTTCTGCGTGGCATCTTCGCCAATCTTCACCAGCGGCAGGTTGTCCATGCGATGGTGCGCATACCAGGAGTTCAGCGCCACAATGCTGTTGGAGGGGCTCAGGGATTTCACCAGCTCTTTGTTGTTACGGAACACCGAGGCGTAATCTTTGTAGAACAGCGCGGCCACCAGAATTATCAGTAGTGCCGAAACGGCGATATTGAGCAGACGCATCGCCGCGCCGCGCCAGAAAGAGGCAGGTTTACGAACTTTAATCCACCAGGCCACCAGAACCATCAACAGGCCGGAAACTCCAAGCACGATGACCATTTTCGTCGACAACAGAGCGAAGCTTTCCGCCGGGGTGGTATCGAAGATATTGGCGATCATCGAACGGTCAATCACCACGCCGAAGGACCAGATAAAGTACTGAGCCGAAGCGCTGAGTAGAATAAAAAGGCTAATCACCAGCCGGTCCAGCTTCAGGAACGAGGCGAGGGTGGTGAGGATATTCATCACGCAGATGGCCACGATTGGCATACTGAGGAATACCAGCCAGTTATGCAGGCTATTTACCGGCAGTAGCGGGAAAACCTGGCGATAAAAAGCCAGGTTGAGAAAGATACCGATATAGCAAGCAAAGAGAATCAGATACGTTGTGCGGCTGAGAACGGGCCGACGCAGAGGCAATAAAGACATAACACCTACCTACAGAAAGAGATAGGGGTATAATGCCAGCTCTGTTTTAAGACAACCTTAAGATTTTAAGGTGCGCCGAAAGCCGATCCTCCGGCGCGCAGGATCAGCCCGGCAGCTGGAGCGCTTTCTCCAGCGCCCCTCGCAGCAGCGCCCGGTCATGGCGATAGGGAACGTCGCTGGCTTCCAGCGGCGTCTGAATCACCAGCCGGTTGTCGATGCCGCTGATATCGGCTTTTGGGCCGGCGATGACCGCATCCACCACCCGCTTGCCCACATAGCGCTCCATAATCGCGATGCGCTCCGCCAGCGACAGCCTCGCGGCCGGGCTGTGCTCTTTGCCGAGGTTATCGATAAACACCATCGGCGCCGGAGTGCGACGCAGCGCCTGGGCCATCTCGTCAAGCAGCAGGATTGGCAGCAGGCTGGTATAGAAACTGCCCGGGCCGATAAGGATCAGATCGGCTTCGGCGATGGCCTCCACCGCCTCACGGGTGGCCGGTACCGGCGGGGTGAGCATCAGCTCCTGCGGCACGCTATCGAGCTGATCGATATTGACTTCACCGTAAACTTCATGGCCTTCATGATCGAGCGCCATCAAATCCACCGGTTGTTCCGACATCGGAATAAGAAAAGCGTCCACTTTGAGCAGGTTTCTGATCAAATTGATCGCTTCCAACGGCCGCACGCTGAGGTGATCCAGCGCCTTTAACATCAGATTTCCCAGGTTATGGCCGGAAAGCTCGCCATTGCCGCTAAAACGGTACTCAAACATCGCCGACGCCACGCTCGGCTCGGCGATTAACTGATTGATGCAGTTGCGCATATCGCCCCAGGCAATGCCGCCTTCCGAGCGGCGGATCCGCCCGGCGGATCCCCCGTTGTCGGTGGTGGTCACAATGCCAGTCAGCCGTGAGCCCAGCGAGGAGAGGGAGGACATTACCCGACCCAGACCATGCCCGCCGCCGAGCGCCACCACCCGATCCAGGTCAGCGAATGTACGATTGCGCATAGAAATTCCTTATTTCACATAAACGGCCACACACTACCCGATCTACCCCTAAAAGACGATGGGAGGAGCCCGACAAACTGACCGATATCAAGGCAAAAAGATGATTTATGGCTATTCTGTAGCGAAAATGCACGAAGGTAGCGATATATATAAGAATATATAGCGAAATCGCAAATGGCGAAACCGTCTGGAACGCGCTACTATCGGCATAACCTGTTAACACTCTAGCCTCTTCGCCTGTGTCAAAAGATATGGCGGTTTGGCCGCGACGCCGCCGGTTGTCGCCAGGGCGTGGGAAGAAATGACCGCGTCTCCCGTATTTGGAAAGGTGTATATGGCCTCACAGCTTACCGATGCATTCGCGCGTAAGTTTTATTACCTGCGTCTGTCGATTACCGATGTGTGCAATTTCCGTTGCACCTACTGCCTGCCGGATGGCTACAAGCCCGGCGCCGTCAATAACAACGGCTTTCTTAGCGTAGACGAAGTGCGCCGGGTCACGCGCGCTTTCTCCGCGCTGGGCACTGAAAAAGTTCGCCTCACCGGTGGGGAACCCTCCCTGCGCCGTGACTTCACCGAGATCATCGCCGCCGTGCGTGAAAACCCGGCGATCCGTCAGATTGCCGTCACCACTAACGGTTATCGCCTGGCGCGCGATGTCGAACGCTGGCGCGATGCCGGGCTGACGGCGATCAACGTCAGCGTCGATAGCCTCGACGCCCGCCAGTTCCATGCCATCACCGGCCAGGGTAAATTCCACCAGGTGATGGACGGGATTGACGCCGCCTTCGCCGCGGGCTTTGACAAGGTGAAGGTGAATACCGTACTGATGCGCGATGTTAATCATCACCAGCTTGATACCTTCCTCGCCTGGATCCAGCCGCGTCGTATTCAGCTGCGTTTTATTGAGCTGATGGAAACCGGCGAGGGCAGCGACCTGTTCCGCCGTCACCATCTCTCCGGCATGGTGTTGCGCGACGAGCTGCTGCGTCGCGGCTGGATCCACCAGATCCGCCAGCGCAGCGATGGTCCGGCGCAGGTCTTTTGTCATCCGGACTACGCCGGCGAGATCGGCCTCATCATGCCGTACGAAAAAGACTTCTGCACCACCTGCAACCGTCTGCGCGTCTCCTCCGTCGGCAAATTGCACCTGTGCCTGTTTGGCGAAGGCGGCGTCGACCTGCGCGACCTGATGGCCGATGATCGGCAGCAGGCCGCGCTGGAAGCGCGGATCGCCGAAGCCTTAACCCATAAAAAGCAGACCCATTTCCTGCATCAGGGCAACACCGGTATTACGCAGAACCTGTCCTATATTGGCGGATAATCGTTTTCGAAAGGAGCATTCAGATGAGCCAGGCTAGCGCTGAGTTTATTCCGACCCGTATTGCTATTCTTACCGTTTCCAGTCGTCGCGGCGAAGCGGACGACACTTCCGGCCACTGGCTGCGTGAGGCGGCGCAGGAGGCGGGGCACCATGTCGTCGATAAGGCGATAGTCAAAGAGAACCGCTACGCCATCCGCGCCCAGGTATCGGTGTGGATCGCCAGCGATGAGGTACAGGTGGTGCTGATCACCGGCGGGACCGGGTTCACCGAAGGGGACCAGGCGCCGGAAGCGCTGCTGCCGCTGTTTGACCGTGAGGTGGAAGGTTTTGGCGAAGTGTTCCGCATGCTGTCGTTCGAAGAGATCGGCACCTCGACGCTGCAGTCCCGGGCCGTGGCCGGCGTCGCTAACCACACGCTGATCTTCGCTATGCCGGGCTCGACGAAAGCCTGCCGCACGGCGTGGGACAACATCATTGCCCCGCAGCTGGATGCCCGCACCCGTCCTTGTAATTTTATTCCTCACCTGAAGAAATAATGTATGTCACAACTGACCCATATTAACGCCGCGGGCGAAGCCCATATGGTGGATGTCTCCGGCAAAGCGGAAACGGTACGCGAAGCGCGCGCCGAGGCTTATGTCGAGATGCAGGCGACAACCCTGGCGATGATTATCGACGGCAGCCATCATAAAGGCGACGTTTTCGCCACGGCGAGGATCGCCGGGATCCAGGCGGCCAAGCGCACCTGGGAGCTGATCCCGCTGTGCCATCCGCTGATGCTCAGCAAAGTGGAAGTCAATTTGCAGGCGCAGCCGGAACATAACCGGGTGCGCATCGAATCGCTCTGCCGCCTGACCGGCAAAACCGGCGTCGAGATGGAAGCCCTTACCGCCGCCTCGGTTGCCGCGCTGACCATTTACGATATGTGCAAGGCGGTGCAGAAGGATATGGTGATTGGCCCGGTGCGCCTGCTGGCGAAAAGCGGCGGCAAGTCCGGCGATTTTAAGGTGGACGAACGCCATGATTAAGGTTCTGTTTTTTGCCCAGGTGCGCGAGCTGGTGGGGACTGATTCGCTGACTCTCGACGCCAGCGAGCTGGCCACCGTTGAGGCTGTGCGTCAGCAGCTTGCCGCTCGCGGCGATCGCTGGGCGCTGGCCCTGGAGGAGGGCAAGCTGCTGGCGGCGGTTAACCAGACGCTGACCGCCTTTGACCATCCTGTCGCCAGCGGGGATGAAGTGGCGTTCTTCCCACCGGTCACCGGAGGCTGACATGACGCAAACTCGTATCGTCGTTAGCCCGGCGCGCTTTAGCGTTGGCGAGGAGTATCTCTGGCTGGCCGAACGCGACGAAGACGGCGCGGTGGTTACCTTCACCGGCAAAGTGCGTAATCACAACCTCGGCGACAGCGTGAAAGCGCTGACTCTCGAGCACTATCCGGGGATGACCGAGAAATCGCTGGCGGAGATTGTCGACCAGGCGCGCGAGCGCTGGCCGCTGGGCCGGGTGACCATTATCCATCGCATCGGCGAAATGTGGCCGGGGGAAGAGATTGTGTTTGTCGGCGTCACCAGCGCCCACCGCGGCAGCGCCTTCGCCGCCGGCGAGTTTATGATGGACTACCTGAAAACCCGCGCGCCGTTCTGGAAACGCGAGGCGACACCGGAGGGCGAGCGCTGGGTCGATGCCCGCGACAGCGATCGTCAGGCGGCAGAGCGCTGGTAGTGTGATACGCTTACAGAGTGAAACTTTGTTAATCAGGAGAGAGTCATGGACAGATATCCGCGTTCCGATTCAATAGTGCAGGGCCGCAGCGGCCTGCAGACTTATATGGCGCAGGTGTACGGCTGGATGACGGTCGGCCTGCTGCTGACGGCGTTTATCGCGTGGTTTGCGGCGAATACCCCGGCGGTGATGATGTTCGTCTTTTCGAGCAAAATCACCTTTTTCGGGCTGATCATCGCCCAGCTGGCGCTGGTGTTTGTGCTGTCGGGGATGGTGCAGCGGCTGAGCTCCGGGATGGCGACCACCCTGTTTATGCTCTATTCGGCGCTCACCGGGTTGACGCTGTCGAGCATTTTTATCGCCTACACCTACTCCTCCATCGCCAGCACCTTTGTGGTCACCGGCGGGATGTTCGGGGCGATGAGTCTGTACGGCTACACCACCAAGCGCGATCTGAGCGGCTTCGGCAGCATGCTGTTTATGGGGCTGATTGGCATCGTGTTGGCGTCGCTGGTTAACCTGTGGCTGAAGAGCGAGGCGCTGATGTGGGCCGTGACCTACATCGGGGTGGTGCTGTTTGTCGGCCTGACCGCCTACGATACCCAGAAGCTGAAAAACATCGGCGAGCAGATTGATACCCGCGACAGTGCCAATCTGCGTAAATACTCGATCCTCGGCGCCTTAACGCTGTATCTGGATTTCATCAACCTGTTCCTGATGCTGCTGCGTATTATGGGCAACCGCCGCTAACCTGTTTATATCAAAAGGTTGCATCCCCTACCGCCCGGCAAGCGCAGCGCCGCCGGGCGAGACGTCAGGCACGGTACCCGTGGTATTGCCGGGTGGCGGCTGCGCCTTACCCGGCCTGGAGGACCCCCCTCACAGGCTCACACCCCGTAGGCCCGCGCAAGCGCAGCGCCGCCGGGCGATTTCATTCGCGGGCCAGCTTGCGCTGGTTCTTTTGCCGCAACTTTTTCGCCCGACTCTCCAGCAGCAAATAGGCCACCGTCGCCAGCAGCAGCGGCAGGAAATAATAGAGCGCGCGCCAGGCGAGGAGAGCGGCGATGATCGCTCCCTTCGAAATCTCTTCCCCGGAGAGCATGGCGATGAACACCGCCTCCAGCACGCCAATCCCGGCCGGAATGTGGATAATCACCCCGGCGATACTGCTCACCAGCAGTACCCCCAATACAAGGAAATAGTTAATCTCGCTGCCCAACAGCAGCCAGATGATCGCCCCCATCGCCATCCAGTTCGCCGCCGAGACCCCCATCTGCAGCAGCGCGAATCGCCAGGAGGGCAGCACCAGCCGCTGACCTTTGATCGTCAGGTGACGGCGTTTGGCGAAGGCGCAGCCAAACAGATAGCACAGCGTGAGAAACAGCATCACTCCGCCGATAATGCGCAGAGTGGTCTGACTGATGTACCAGTGCGGCGGCAGCTTCACCAGATCCGCTGTAAATATCACCCCACCGAGCAGGATATAGCCCAGCCAGTTGGTGGTGATGCTTAATGAAAAAATACGGGTGATGGTGCCGCCGTTGAGCCCCAGCCGCGAGTACAGCCGGTAGCGCATGCCGATGCCGCCGACCCAGGTGCTGAGGGTCAGGTTGAAGGCATAGCAGATAAACGACACCAGCATCACCTGGCGTTTCGCCAGCTTATGCCCACAATAGGCCCGGCCAAGCAGATCGTAGCAGCCGTAGATCAGATAGCTGACGATGACCAGCGCAATGGCGCTGAACAAGGCCAGCCGATCGTAGCCGCGGATCACCTTCCATACTTCCTGCCAGTCGACCTTCTGCGCGTAAATCACCAGCAGGACGATCACGGCGATAAAAAAGAGTACGGTCAGCACTCTTTTTGCCATCCGCCAGCGAGGGTGCGATTTGCTCATAGTGGATTATCCCTGGTAGGTGACTCGACGCGATCCTGAGTTTCAATCTCCGGCTGCACCGGCGGGCTGACCCTGGCCAGCCGCGGAGTATGGGCCGGCAGCCAGCCGACCCACGCCGGAAAGTGGCGCAGAAAGTGGAAGGCCATCACGCTCACCCCCAGCCGCCACCAGTTGCGTTTCGGCAGCATCGTTTTATCGATCCGCTGACAATCCCGGGCGATAAGCCCGTTAAGATTATCGCGCAGCGTCTGGTTAAACACCCGGTCGTGGATGATCAGATTGGCTTCCAGATTCAACGACAGGCTGAGCGGATCGAGGTTGCTCGACCCAACGGTGGCCCAGTGGTCGTCCGAGAGGGCGACTTTGCCATGCAGCGGACGGCGGCGATATTCGTAGATCTGCACGCCGCCTTTGACGAGGTAGTGGTAGAGCAGGTGGGCGCCAAACTTCACAATCGGAATATCCGGTTCGCCCTGGACGATCAGCTTCACCCGCACCCCGCGCCGCGCGGCATTGCGCATCGCATGCAGCAGACGGTAGCCGGGGAAAAAATAGGCGTTCGCGATTATCACCTCCCGGCGGGCGCTGGTCAGCATCTTCAGGTAGTGGCGTTCGATATCGTCGCGGTGATCCTGGTTATCGCGCCAGACGAACAGCGCCTGCGCCTCGCCGGGGGTCTGGTTGATCTCCGGCTGATGGCGACGACGGCGCCACCAGCGGCGGGCGGTTTCGCTGTTGGGCAGATTCTCCAGTTCGAACTGCAGAATATCGAGCACCACCGGCCCTTCGACCTGCACCGTGTAATCCTGTTTGGCCTCCGGGCCATAGTCGCTCATATGTTCGGCGGAGTAGTTGATGCCGCCGACAAAGGCGGTGGTGTCGTCGATCACCACGATTTTACGGTGCATGCGACGGAACAGGTTGGTACGCATTCCCATCAGCTTAGGGCGCGGGTCGTAATAGCGGAAAATCACCCCCGCGGCGGTCAGTTCACCGACAAACTCATCGCTAAGATCCGGCGAGCCGTAGCCGTCAAGCAGCACTTCCACCTGGATGCCGCGGCGGGCTGCCTTCAGCAGAACCGCGTGCAGCCGCCAGCCGACCTCATCTTCAAACCAGATAAAGGATTCGAGGATCACCCGCCGGCTGGCGCGACCGATGGCCGCAAACAGCGCCGGGTAATACTGGTCGCCGTTCTCCAGTAGCGTAATGCGGTTGCCTTCCTGCCAACGACATTTCACAAATGAATCTCCACGCTAAGGGGTGCATGATCGGACAGATGCCGCCACTGTTTGAGGGCCAGCGCCTTCGGGCGGCTGGCGTGGGCGTTCTTGACGTAAATGCGATCGAGGCGCAGCAGCGGAAAACTGACCGGAAAGGTGCGCGCCGGCCGTCCGCGGGCGCGGGTAAAGATCTCTTCCAGCCCTGCCTGGACCTTTAACGGCTGGTTAGCCTGCTGACGCCAGTCGTTAAAATCTCCGGCCACCACCACCGGCTCGCCGGCGGGTAGGGTATTGACCCACTCCGCCAGCATCGCCAGCTGCGCCTGCCGCTGGTCGGCACGCAGTCCGAGATGGACGCAAATGACGTGAATCGTAACGCCGCTCTGCGGCGGTACGATGCGGCAGTACAGCAGGCCGCGTTTCTCCCCATTGCCGACCGAGATATCGCGATTTTCATAGTATTCAATCGGGAAGCGCGACAGCACGGCATTCCCGTGGTGACCTTCCGGATAGACCGCGTTGCGCCCATAGGCGTAGTCGCTCCACATGGTGTCGGCAAGAAATTCGTAATGGGTCTTATCTGGCCAGTTTTCGATATGCAGCGGGTGAACTTCGTGAGCGCCCATCACTTCCTGCAGGCAAACTATGTCAGCGCTGACGCTGCGAACGGCTTCGCGCAGCTCGGGCAAAATAAAACGCCGATTAAACGCCGTAAAGCCTTTATGGGTGTTAATTGTCAGCACGTTCAACGAAAATCCCGACGTTGGCTCAGCCATAATTCTCCAGTAAATGTCACTTTCCTGAATAAAATAGTGTAGTAGACGTCACAAAAAGATGCGGTGATACGGAATTTTCCGTAAAGTGCGGTACTCTGAGTAGCAGAGAAAAATCCTTCAGGAGAGAAGCCATGAAGTGGCAACAACGTGTACGCGTCGCAACAGGTCTTAGTTGCTGGCAGATTATGTTGCATCTACTGGTCGTGGCAGTGCTGGTGATGGGATGGATGAGCGGCGCGCTGGTGCGCGTCGGATTAGGGCTGTGCGTCCTCTACAGCGTCACGCTGCTGGCGATGCTGTTTCTGCAGCGTCACCATGAGGCGCGCTGGCGCGATGTGGGAGACTTCCTTGAGGAGCTCACCACCACCTGGTACTTCGGCGCCGCCATGATAGCGCTGTGGTTGCTGTCGCGCGTGCTGCACAACAACCTGCTGCTGGCCCTCGCCGGGCTGGTGATACTGGCAGGCCCGGCGGTGGTCTCGCTGCTGGCGAAAGATAAAAAATTACGCAATCTTTCTTCGGAACATCGCATACGCCGCTGAGCCGGTGGTGGCCGCTATGACCAGTAGCGGCCACAAACTTCCCCACACAATCTCCAGACTCGCATCCTTCAAATAAATTTGCTTGGTGATATCGGTAAAGTGGCGGATCGGGTTTATCCACGTCAGATCCTGCAGCCACTGCGGCATGTTTTCCACCGGTGAAACATAGCCGGAGAGAAGAATCGCCGGCATCATAAAGACGAACACGCCAATAAACGCCTGCTGTTGCGTTGAACATAGCGATGAGATCAATAAGCCAAATCCCACCAGCGACAGACCGTAAATCACCATGGTGAAATAGAACAGCAGCAGCGAGCCGGCAAACGGGATCTGATAGGCCCAGATACCAATCGCCAGCACGATAGTCGCCTGCAGGGTGGCGACGATCAGCGCCGGTACCGCTTTACCGACAAAGATTTGCCAGGTGGCGAGGGGCGAGACCAGCAGCTGATCGAGGGTGCCCTGCTCGCGCTCGCGGGCCACCGACAGCGAGGTGACGATCATCACCCCGATGGTGGTGATCATGGCGATGAGCGACGGCACCACGAACCATTTGTAGTCGAGATTCGGGTTATACCAGTTGCGCACCACCAGTTCGCTGTTGTTCGGCTTCGCTTTGTCCTCCAGCAGTTCCTGCTGGTAATTTTTCACGACCTGCTGCAGATAGTTGGCGGCGATTTGCGCGCTGTTGGAGTTGCGCCCGTCGAGCAGGAGCTGCAGCGGGGCGGTTTGATAGTTGTCGAGGTTGCGTGAGAAATCCGCCGGGAAGCGCACCACCAGCAGGGCTTTTTGTTCATCGATGGTCGGCTGGATCGCCTGCGGGCTTTTCAGCAGCAGGACGTGGGTAAAGGCTTTGGCGCGGGCGAAGCGCTGAGTGAGTTCCACCGCGTGGCGACCGCTGTCCTCGTTATAGATGGCGATGGTGGCGTTGGTCACCTCCAGCGTCGCGGCAAAGGGAAACAGCAGCACCTGAATCAGCACCGGCATGATTAAAATCGCCCGCGTCTGCGGTTCGCGCAGCAGCGACTGCAGCTCTTTGCGGATCAATGTCCATAAACGGTGAAACATAATAGCTCCTTTGGCCCATTCAACAACGCCGGGCGGCACTGCGTTTGCCCGGCCTGGGAGGATCGGCGAACCGTATAATCGATGTTGGTTAAACCGTAGGCCCGGTCAGCGCAGCGCCATCGGGCAAAACCTAATCCAGACGCCGCTTGGTTTTCAACCATGTCAGACCGATAAACATCACCGCCGAAGCAATCAAAAACAGCACATTCACCAGCAGTACCACTGGAATATTGCCCGCCAGAAACAGGCTTTGCAGGGTGTTGACGAAATATCGCGCCGGGATCACGTAGGTCACGGCGCGGATCACCGCCGGCATACTATCTATCTGGAAAATAAACCCGGACAGCATAATCGACGGTAAAAACGCGGCGTTCAGCGCCACCTGCGCGGCGTTAAACTGGTTGCGGGTAATGGTTGAGATAAGCAGCCCCATCCCCAGGGTGCTGAGCAAAAACAGACTGGTGATGACAAACAGGATCGGCAGCGAACCGCGATAGGGCACGCCGAGAATAAATACTGACACCAGCATACACAGCAGCATCGCCAGCATGCCGAGGAAGTAGTAGGGAATGAGCTTGCACAGCAGCAGTTCGGCGCGGGTGATCTCCGTCGACAGTAGCGCCTCCATGGTGCCGCGCTCCCATTCCCGCGCCACCACCAGCGAGGTCAGTATCGCGCCGACTACGGTCATGATAATGGTGATCGCCCCGGGGATAATAAAGTGCTGGCTGATAGCCGCCGGGTTAAACCAGTAGCGCATCTGCACGTCGATCAGCGGTTCAAAGGTCTCGCCGCGATCTTCCGCCCGCTGCTGCTGCCAGATCTGCCAGATCCCCTCCACGTAGCCCTGGGCGAAGTTAGCGGTATTGGGTTCGCTGCCGTCGGTGATGAGCTGGAGCGGCGCGCTGGCGCCGGGGCGGGCCATCTGGCGGTCGAAGTCCACTGGAATGACCACCATGGCGCGGATGCGACCGGCCTGCATCAGCTGAATTAACTGCTGGCGATTATCGCTGACGGTGGCGTCGATGTAGGGTGAGCCGGTCATGGTATGGACGAAATCCAGCGCCTCTTCGCTCTGCTGCTCCAGCAGAACCCCCACCCGCAGCTTGCTGGAGTCGAGGTTAATGCCGTAGCCAAAGATAAACAGCAGCAATAGCGGGATCACCACCGCAATCAGCCAGCTGCTGGGATCGCGGACGATCTGCCGGGTCTCTTTCACGCACAGGGCGCGGACCCGTCGCCAGGAGAGAAGGTTACTGCTCATGGCCATTCTCCTTATCCCAACGGTTAATCAGGGTAATAAACGCCTGCTCCATGGTCGGGTCCGTCTGGTTGTCATCCGCCGCCTGGGCCTTCAGCGCGTCCGGGGTGCCGCTGGCGATAAGCTTGCCGTGATAGACCAGCCCAATGCGGTCGCAATACTCCGCCTCATCCATAAAGTGAGTGGTGACCATCACCGTCACCCCTTTATCCACCATGCTGTTAATATGCAGCCAGAACTCGCGACGAGTGAGGGGATCGACCCCGGAGGTGGGTTCGTCGAGAAACAGAATGTCGGGCTCATGCATCAGCGAGCAGGCCAACGCCAGCCGCTGCTTATAGCCGAGCGGCAGCTCGTCGGCGGCGTGGCGGGCAATGCTGTTCAGACCGAAGGCATCGCTCATGCGGGCGATTTTGTCATTTTGCGCCCGGCCGCGCAGGCCGTAGACGCCGGAGAAAAAGCGCAGGTTCTGCTCGACGCTGAGGTTGCCGTACAGCGAAAATTTTTGCGCCATATAGCCCAGATGCTGACGCGCCTTGCCGGAGCTGACCTTAAGATCCATCCCCAGCACCAGCGCTTTGCCGGAGGTGGGCACCAGCAGGCCGCACATCATTTTGAAGGTGGTGGATTTCCCGGCGCCGTTGGGGCCGAGCAGGCCGAAGATCTCGCCGCGCTTGACCTGGAAATCGACGTGGTCGGTGGCGGCGAAATCGCCAAATTTTTTCGTCAGCGACTGCGCCTCAATCACCGTTTCGTCTTTACTGCCGTCAACGCGATGGATAATCGCCCCCAGCGGCGATTCGGCGGTGCCGGCGCCGCCAAGCAGGTCGATAAAGGCGTCTTCAAAGCGCGGCGCGGTGTCGGCCACCTGCAGCGGCGGTATATCGTCATGTTCCTGAACCTCATCGATGCGGGCCTCCTTTTTCAGGATCAGACGCACCGATTTGCCCTGAATCACCCCGTCGCTAACCTGCGGCAGCTTCAGCGCCCGCTGCAGCAGGCGGCGGTTGTTCTCCTGCGGGCTGGAGACCAGAAAGCTGCGCCCGGCCATGGTTTGCGTCAGGGCCGTCGGCTCTCCTTGATAAAGCAATTTGCCTTCGTTCATCAGCAGCACATCGCGACACTGCTCGGCTTCATCGAGATAAGAGGTGCTCCACAGGATCAACATGCCGTCGCCGGCCAGCTCGTGCACCATCTGCCATAGCTCGCGGCGGGAGATCGGGTCGACGCCGACGCCGGGTTCATCCAGCAGCAGCACCTTCGGGTCACCCACA
The DNA here is from genome assembly GCF_040065235.1 of Klebsiella sp. GB_Kp047. Classification (NCBI taxonomy): domain Bacteria; kingdom Pseudomonadati; phylum Pseudomonadota; class Gammaproteobacteria; order Enterobacterales; family Enterobacteriaceae; genus Klebsiella; species Klebsiella sp. GB_Kp047. The sequence continues at coordinate 66,703 of NZ_JBEAJG010000032.1, forward strand.
AGGGTACAGGCGAGCCCCAGTTTTTGCTTCATACCGCCGGAGAGCTTGCCCGCCAGCCGTTCGGTGAACGGGCCAAGGGCGGTAAAATCCAGCAGGCGGTCGAAAATTTTCTTCCGTGCCTCGCCGGTGACGCTGCGCAGGTCGGCGTACAGGGTCAGGTTTTCCATCACCGTCAGATCTTCATACAGGCCGAACTTCTGCGGCATATAGCCGAGCACCGCGTGCAGAGCGCTGTCGTCTTTTAGCGGATCAAAGCCGATCACCCTGGCGCTGCCCTCATCAGGCTTGAGCAACCCGGCGAGCATCCGCATCAGGGTGGTTTTCCCTGCGCCGTCGGGGCCTACCAGCCCGGTGACGTAGCCGGCGCGGATCGTACAGGTCAGCGGCGCCACCGCTGGCCTGTCCATCCCGGAGAAACGGCGGCTCAGGCCGTTTAAGGCGATGACGGCCTCACTCATGTCCGTTCCCGTGGTTAAAGGAGACGGTCACCGGCATCCCCTGGCGCAGGGCGCCGTCGGCATCGGTCACCACAATACGCAGACGATAAACGAGGTCGGTACGCAGATCCGGCGTTTCAACGGTCTTCGGCGTGAATTCAGCGCTTGGCGAGACAAAGCCGATTTTGCCGTGATAGGGCTTATCCGGCCGGCTGTCGGTATAGAGCAGCACCTCTTGTCCCGGCTGCGCCTGGCCGAGGTTTTTCTCATCAACGTAGGCCCGGACCCATACCGGATGGGTTAATGACAGCGTCAGCACCGTGCTGCCGGCGTTGAGCATGGTGCCGGGCTCGACGGCGCGGGTCATCAGCGTGCCGTCGGAAGGGGCGGTCAGCACCGTATCGTGCAGGTCCAGTTTGGCCTGCGCCAGCGCCGCCTGGGCCTGTTCGAGGCTGGCTTTGGCCTGGGCTATCTCCTGCGGACGGTTGCCGGCGCGGTATTGACGCAGTTTATCCTGCGCTGACTTCAGCGTTGCCTGCGCCTGGTCGCGCGAGGAGCGGGCGTTCTCCAGATCGTTGGCGGAAATGGCGCTGCTGGCGCGTAAACCCAGCTGGCGCTGATAAAAGTTTTGCGCGTAGTCGTAAGCGGCCTGCGCCTGATTTACCGCCGCCGCGGCCTGGGCAATCTCTTCCGAGCGGTAGCCGGCCATCATCAGGTCATACTGCGCCTGGGCGGTGGAGACGTTGGCCTGCGCCTGCAGCAGGGCGTTTTCATAGGGAGCTCGGTCAAGCGCGCCGAGGGTTTGCCCGGCGCGGATGCTGTCGCCTTCGTCGACGGTCAGCGAGGCCAGCCTGCCGCCGACGCGGAAGCTCATATTGACGGTGCGGATATCGACATTGCCATACAGGGTCAGCGGCTGCTGCCGGCTGCTCTGGTACCACCACCAGCCGCCGCCCAGCGCGGCGAGAAGAATCACGATCAGCAGAATGACGACGACGGGTTTTTTCATCAGCCCAAACTCCTTTGCGATAACCCATGCAGGATGAAATCGATATGACAGGTAATGACCTCAAAAATCTGTTCGGTTTTTTGCGCGTCAAACTGCGTCCAGCCGGTGCGCAGCAGGATAGTTTCACGCCCGAGACGGAAAGCGAGCACCTCGCCCAGCAGGGCGTGGGTATGAAGGATCATTTGCGTATCACCGGCATCGCGGCCAGTCCAGGCGGCGATTAGCCGGGTGAGATAGTGGTGCAGGGGGGCGATCACCTGCTGGTGGATCAGATGGTACGCGGCGGTGGGCGCCAGCTGTTCCCGGGAAATAAATTTGCTCAAGTTGACCGTATCCTCCTGGGTCAGCAGCAGGATCATGTTATGGCAGGCGCTGAGGATAAGGGCGCGGATCGCCTGGCGATCCGGCGACTCTCCGGCGAGCAGAGCCTCCGCCGCTTCGGCGTGCGGGCGAAAATTGTCACCGATAAAATCGGCGATCCACTGGCCGCAGGCGAGATACAGGTCGTCTTTCGAGCCAAAATAGTAGGTGATAGCGGCGATATTCTGCCCGGCCTGGGCGGCGATGTCGCGGGTGGTGGCGTGCTGGCCATACTCGCCAAACTGGGCGATAGCGGCCGCGATAAGCTGACTTTTTGCCTGTTCGCCTTTACTGGTCATCGCGCTCTTAAAAATTAATCAATCGATTGATTAACTTTAGGCGTCGACTGGCGCTTTGTCCACCCGCCAGGGCTAAATATGAAAGCCGTCTTCCTCTAGCTCCCCGGCGACCCAGGCGAAGAAGCGCTGCACTTTTTCCTTCTGTTCATTAGCGTGGGGAAGGACGAAGTGGTGCGCGCCGACCGGCATGCTCCGTTCGTCGGCAAACACCGGCGTCAGCTGTCCCTGGCGCACATGGCCGCCGGCCAGCAGATTGCTTTCCAGGATCACCCCCATCCCCATCCGGGCCGCCTCGATGCTCATGTACGACCGGTCGAAATTAAAAATAAAGTTTTTGTGCCAGCCGCGGACCTTGTGCCACGACAGCCAGTTGCTCCAGTTAATTAAGGTGCTGTCGGAATGGATCAGATCGCAGGCCAGCAGATCTTCCGGGGCGTGAACCGCATGGCGGGTTAAATAAGAGGCGGCGCTGTAGGGCAGGACGCACTCATTTTTAATGGTTCTGACCAGCAGCGTCGGCCACTGCGACAGCCCGTGGCGAATATCGATATCAATATTATCCCGGGAAAACTGAATGCTTTCGTAAGAGCAGGTGAGGCTGATTTTTAGCTCCGGCCACGCCTGACGGAATTTATCCAGCCGCGGCATTAGCCACAGCAGGCCGAAGCTCGGCGCCGAGTGAATGCGTAAATAATCCTGATGAATATCGTTGATCACCTGGCTGGTGGCCTGGCCAATCATATTCAGCGCTCCGGAGACCTCTTTAAGATATTTTTCTCCCACCGTGGTTAACATCACGCCTTTGCTGCTGCGGGAAAACAGTTTTTTTCCCAGCAAGTGCTCAAGACTGGCTATCTGATGGCTGACCGCCGAGGCGGTAATGTTGAGATTCTCTGCCGCCAGGTTGAGGCTGCCGGTCGCGGCGACTTCAATAAAAGCCTGGATATTGCGTAAAGAGGGCATCGGCAGATTTTTATTGGGCAGTGGTTGACTCATGGCGGCATCCTGCGCGGGGCGCGAATAAAAGAAAATGGCGAACAGCGTGGCGCAGCCGTGATGAACAGCCCAGGGAAAAGCGAAAAAACCATTTTAATTTGTGATGGGCTTAACAATTTATCTCGTTAAAAGCACGCCTCTCAGTAAACGCTAAAAATTTGCGGGGAGTCACTAACTCAATTTTTCTCAATCATAATTGAGCTTTTTTGAATACCGTTTCATTTTTGGGTTGTTATATTCCCCTCACAGGCCTGATCACAAACTGCGATGCGCTTGGATCGCAATAATAAAACACCTAACCACCTGTTTCGCTGTGCAAAAAGACATGTCTCTCTTGTTGCGCCGGGGCGCGTGAAACGCGGCGACCCAGACGGCAACCTACGGCGAAGTGGATGAGGTATAAGATGAGGAAACCCTATGTCACGTATAGATACGCTGGTCTGTACTGACGCCAGGAAAACAAAATATCGTTTTGTGGTTTTGACGATGATTTTCCTGGTGTATGCCATCAATTACGCCGACAGAACGAATATCGGCGCGGTACTGCCGTTTATCATTGATGAATTTCATATCAATAATTTTGAGGCCGGGGCGATTGCCAGTATGTTTTTCCTCGGCTATGCGGTCAGCCAGATCCCGGCCGGCTTTTTCATCGCCAGACGCGGCACCCGGGGGCTGGTTTCACTATCCATTTTCGGCTTTTCCGCTTTTACCTGGCTGATGGGCACGGTGAGCTCCGTGTTTGGCCTGAAGCTGGTGCGGCTGGGCTTGGGGCTGAGCGAAGGTCCCTGCCCGGTGGGGCTGGCGTCGACGATAAATAACTGGTTTCCGCCGAAAGAGAAAGCCACAGCAACCGGCGTTTACATCGCGGCGACCATGTTTGCGCCGATTATCGTGCCGCCGCTGGCGGTGTGGATTGCGGTGACCTGGGGCTGGCGGTGGGTCTTTTTCTCCTTTGCCATTCCCGGGATCGTGGCGGCGATAGCGTGGTACCTGTTGGTCAAGTCAAAGCCCGCGGAGAGCGGATTTGTATCTCAAAGCGAACTGGCAGAGATCAACGCCGGGCGCGACAGCCATCATAACGACGGTGTACGCGAAAATATATTAATCGCCGATCGCTTCACCTGGCTGGATAAAATTATTCGGGTGAAAAAAATGGCGCCTGTGGATACGGCGAAGGGCTTATTTACCTCAAAAAATATTCTCGGAGACTGCCTGGCCTATTTTATGATGGTCAGCGTGTTATATGGGTTATTAACCTGGATTCCGCTGTATTTAGTGAAAGAGCGCGGTTTCGATGTGATGAGTATGGGCTTCGTAGCCAGTATGCCGTGCATTGGCGGCTTTATTGGCGCGATTGGCGGCGGATGGATTTCGGATAAATTATTAGGCCGCCGGCGCAAACCCACCATGATATTCACAGCGGTATCAACCGTAGTCATGATGTTAATTATGCTAAATATACCGGCAAGCACCCTGGCGGTCTGTATTGGTTTATTCTTTGTCGGTTTCTGTTTGAATATCGGCTGGCCGGCTTTTACCGCCTACGGTATGGCGGTTTCGGATACGAAAACTTATCCCATTGCCTCTTCTATTATAAATAGCGGCGGTAACCTCGGCGGATTTGTAGCGCCGATGGTGGCCGGTTTCTTACTGGATAAGACGGGGAGCTTTAATTCTGTATTTACCTATTTTGGTATCTGCGCCGCATTGGGTTTGGTGGTGATTCTTTTCCTCGATGAGCCACAATAACGAAAATAGATCCTGTTAATTAATATGACGTAATGTCATGGAGTGAAACTATGTTATTAAAAGATAAAGTCGCCATTATTACTGGCGCGGCCTCCGCACGCGGTTTGGGTTTTGCGACTGCGAAATTATTCGCCGAAAACGGCGCGAAAGTGGTCATTATCGACCTCAATGGCGAAGCCAGTAAAACCGCCGCGGCGGCCCTGGGCGAAGGCCATCTCGGCCTGGCGGCGAACGTCGCCGACGAAGTGCAGGTGCAGGCGGCCATCGAACAGATTTTGGCGAAATACGGCCGGGTCGATGTGCTGGTCAATAACGCCGGGATCACCCAGCCGCTGAAGCTGATGGACATCAAACGCGCCAACTATGACGCGGTGCTCGATGTCAGCCTGCGCGGCACGCTGCTGATGTCGCAGGCGGTGATCCCCACGATGCGGGCGCAAAAATCCGGCAGCATCGTCTGCATCTCGTCCGTTTCCGCCCAGCGCGGCGGCGGTATCTTCGGCGGTCCGCACTATAGCGCGGCAAAAGCCGGCGTGCTCGGCCTGGCGCGAGCGATGGCGCGCGAACTTGGCCCGGATAACGTCCGCGTTAACTGCATTACCCCAGGGCTGATTCAGACCGACATCACCGCCGGCAAGCTGACGGACGACATGACGGCCAATATTCTTGCCGGCATTCCGATGAACCGCCTCGGCGACGCGGTGGACATCGCCCGCGCCGCGCTGTTCCTCGGCAGCGACCTCTCTTCCTACTCCACCGGTATCACCCTGGACGTTAACGGCGGCATGTTAATTCACTAAGCGAGGCACAGAGATGAAGATCACCGAATCACAAAAAGTCGCTGCGGCGGCGTGGCGTATCCGCCGCTACGCCCTGCAAATGGGTGAAGTGCAGGGGCAGGGCTATATTGGCCAGGCGCTGGGATATGCCGATGTGCTGGCTACCGCCTTCAGCCACGCCATGACCTATCGCCCGGAAGATCCTGAGTGGGAGGGGCGCGATCGGTTCCTGCTTTCTCATGGCCATTACGCTATCGCTTATTATGCCGCGCTGCTGGAGGCGGGCATTATTCCGGAAGCGGAACTGGAAACCTACGGCTCCGACGACAGCCGCCTGCCGATGTCCGGCATGGCGACCTACACCCCGGGGATGGAGATGTCCGGCGGCTCGCTGGGGCAGGGGCTGTCTATCGCCGTCGGCATGGCGCTCGGGCTGCGGCAGAAACAGAGCACAGCCTGGGTCTACAACTCGATGTCCGATGGGGAGCTGGACGAAGGTTCGACCTGGGAAGCGGCGATGTCGGCGGCTCACTATGGCCTGACCAATCTGATTAACCTTGTCGACGTCAACAAACAGCAGGCCGACGGCGATTCACGCAAGATCCTCGGCTTTGAGCCGCTGCAGGATAAATGGGCCGCCTTCGGGTGGTACGTACAGCGCGTAGACGGTAACGATCTGCCGGCGGTGATGGCCGCCTTTGACAACGCGAAAAGTTATTCCGGCAACCAGCCGCGGGTCATTTTATGCGACACGCTGATGGGCAAAGGGGTGCCGTTCCTCGAAACCCGCGATAAGAACCATTTTATTCGCGTCGATGCCGACGAATGGCAAAAAGCGATTGCGGTGCTGGACGCTAACAAACCGGAAGGAGTGCTGTAATGAGCCAGAGTAAACCCCGTTTAAAAACGTCGGCGATGATTGCTTCGATTGCCGATGAAGGCCAGGTGACCGTCTCTGCGCCCTTTGGCGTCGCGCTGTCGAAACTGGCGGCGCAGCGCCCTGAAATCGTCGGTATGACCGCGGACCTGTCAAAATATACTGACCTGCATATTTTCGCCCAGGCCTTCCCGGATCGTTTTTTCCAGATGGGAATGGCGGAGCAGCTGCTGATGGCGGCGGCGGGAGGCATGGCGAAGGAGGGATTTATTCCCTTCGCCACCACCTATGCCGCCTTTGCGACCCGTCGCGCCTATGATTTTATTCATCAGGTGATCGCTGAGGAACATCTGAACGTCAAGATCTGCGCGGCGCTGCCGGGCCTGACGACCGGCTATGGCCCCAGCCATCAGGCCACCGAAGATCTGGCGATCATGCGCGGTATCCCCGGCATGGTCATCGTCGATCCCTGCGATGCGCTGGAGATTGAGCAGGCGGTACCGGCCATTGCCGATCACCAGGGTCCGGTGTATATGCGCCTGCTGCGCGGAAAGGTGCCGCTGGTGCTGGATAAATACGACTATCAGTTCGAACTGGGCAAAGCGAAGCTGCTGGAGGACGGCAACGACGTGCTGATTATCTCCTCCGGGCTGATGACCATGCGCGCCCTGGAGGCGGTTGAAAAGCTGCTGGCCGATAATATCAGCGTGGCGGTCCTGCACGTGCCGACCATCAAACCGCTGGATGAAAAAGCGATTATTGAACAGGCGTCGAAGCCGGGTCGGCTGGTGGTCACCGCCGAAAACCACACCGCTGTCGGCGGGTTAGGGGAGGCGGTGGCCGCCCTGCTGATGCGCAAGGGGGTTCGCTGCGAGCTGGATACCGTTGGTCTGCCTGACGCGTTTCTGTTGGCCGGCGCGCTGCCGACCCTCCACGATCGCTACGGCATTTCCACCACGAAGATCGTCGAAAAGATTAAGTATCGTCTGCGTTAACCGCGCTGTGGCGACGCGCCTGGCCGCTGAGCGCTCTCAGCGGCCTTCTTCCTCCCGCCAGCCAGGCGCGGCATTCTTTTACAGATTTTATGCGGCCTGTCACAAAATCTGCTAGACTGCGCCCCTTCATGGCATTGTGGTTTTTGCCATCTCTTATCGCAATAATCTCCCTGAAAACTACGCCCTTCACCGGGCCGGGGCGGTTCGGAGTTGTTATGTCTTTTGATTCCCTTGGCCTGAATCCCGATATCCTGCGCGCTGTCGCTGAGCAGGGCTACGTTGAGCCGACCCCTATCCAGCAGCAGGCGATCCCGGCGGTACTGCAGGGCCGCGACCTGATGGCCAGCGCCCAGACCGGCACCGGTAAAACGGCGGGCTTTACTCTGCCGCTGCTGCAGCGCCTGATCCAGAACGAGCCGCATGCGAAGGGCCGTCGTCCGGTGCGCGCGCTGATCCTGACCCCGACCCGCGAGCTGGCGGCGCAGGTGGGCGAGAACGTGCGGGATTACAGCAAATATCTGAATATTCGCTCGCTGGTGGTGTTCGGCGGCGTGAGTATCAACCCGCAGATGATGAAGCTGCGCGGCGGCGTCGATATCCTCGTCGCCACCCCGGGCCGTCTGCTGGACCTCGAACATCAGAACGCCGTCAGCCTCGATAAAGTGGAAATCCTCGTACTGGATGAGGCGGACCGCATGCTGGATATGGGCTTTATCCATGACATCCGCCGCGTACTGGCGAAACTGCCGCCGCGTCGGCAGAACCTGCTGTTCTCGGCGACCTTCTCCGACGAGATCAAAGGCCTGGCGGAGAAACTGCTGCACAACCCGCTGGAAGTGGAAGTGGCGCGTCGCAACACCGCCTCCGAGCAGATCACCCAGCACGTCCATTTTGTTGATAAGAACCGCAAGCGCGAACTGCTGTCGCAGCTTATCGGCGAAGGCAACTGGCAGCAGGTGCTGGTCTTTACCCGCACCAAGCATGGCGCCAACCACCTCGCGGAGCAGCTCAACAAAGACGGCATCCGCAGCGCGGCGATCCATGGCAACAAGAGCCAGGGGGCGCGTACCCGCGCGCTGGCCGACTTTAAATCCGGCGGCATTCGCGTGCTGGTGGCGACCGATATCGCCGCCCGCGGACTGGATATCGAAGAGCTGCCGCACGTGGTGAACTACGAGCTGCCGAACGTGCCGGAAGATTATGTCCACCGTATTGGGCGTACCGGTCGCGCGGCGGCCACCGGCGAAGCCTTGTCGCTGGTGTGCGTCGATGAGCACAAGCTGCTGCGCGATATCGAGCGCCTGCTGAAAAAAGAGATTCCGCGCATCGCGATTGCCGGCTATGAGCCGGACCCGTCGATTAAAGCCGAACCTATCCAGAACGGTCGCCAGCAGCGCGGCGGCGGTCGTGGTCAGGGGCAGGGACGCGGCGGCCAGGGGCAGGGGCGCAGCGGACAGCCGCGCAGCCAGAGCAGCGCCCCGCGTCGCCAGGACGGCGAGGCGCCGAAAGCGCGCACTCAGGACGGCAAACCGCCGCGCCGCCGTCGCCCGCGTAAGCCGGCTGGCGAATAACAGGCTGATGCCCGGGCCGCGATAACGCGGTTAAGCACGGCTCAGGCCCGTCTGTCCGCTACGCGGCGGCGGGCCTTTTTCTTTCCATTACACTATTTGTCGAGCACGCTTCCACACACAGCAGAAAGCAATACCTCCGGACGGGTAAAAATGGCACAATAGTGGCTGTTTATACAGTATTCAGGTTTTCTCATGGCTTTGACCGCTGCGCTTAAAGCGCAAATCGCCGCCTGGTATAAGGCGCTTCAGGAACAGATCCCGGACTTTATTCCCCGCCCCCCGCAGCGGCAGATGATCGCTGATGTGGCGAAAACCCTCGCCGGGGATGAGGGCAGGCATCTGGCTATCGAAGCGCCGACCGGCGTCGGTAAAACGCTGTCATACCTTATCCCTGGCATTGCCATCGCCCGTGAGGAACAAAAAACGCTGGTGGTCAGCACCGCCAACGTCGCCCTGCAGGATCAAATCTACAGTAAAGACCTGCCGCTGCTGCGCAAGATTATCCCCGACCTGCGCTTCACCGCCGCCTTTGGTCGCGGACGCTACGTCTGCCCGCGCAACCTGGCGGCGCTGGCCAGCACCGAGCCGACGCAGCAGGATCTGCTGGCTTTCCTCGACGACGATCTCACCCCGAACAACCAGGCGGAGCAGAAACTGTGCGCGACGCTGAAGCAGGACCTTGACAGCTATCGCTGGGACGGCCTGCGCGACCATACCGACAAACCCATCGACGATGGACTATGGAGCCGGCTGAGCACCGATAAGGCCAGCTGCCTGAACCGCAACTGCCACTATTATCGCGAGTGTCCGTTCTTTGTGGCGCGGCGGGAAATTCAGGAGGCGGAAGTGGTGGTAGCCAACCATGCGCTGGTGATGGCGGCGATGGAGAGCGAGGCGGTGCTGCCGGAGCCGAAAAACCTGCTGCTGGTCCTTGATGAAGGCCATCATCTGCCGGACGTCGCCCGCGACGCGTTGGAGATGAGCGCCGAGATCACCGCCCCCTGGTTTCGCCTGCAGCTGGATCTGTTCTGCAAGCTGGTGGCTACCTGCATGGAGCAGTTCCGCCCGAAAACCACGCCGCCGCTGGCCAATCCGGAGCGGCTCGCCGGCCATTGCGAAGAGCTGTTCGAGCTGATTGCGTCGTTGAATAATATTCTCAATCTCTACATGCCCGCCGGCCAGGAAGCGGAGCATCGCTTCCCGATGGGCGAACTGCCGCAGGAGGTGATGGAGATCTGCCAGCGGCTGGCGAAGCTCACCGAGACGCTGCGCGGGCTGGCGGAGCTGTTTCTTAACGATCTCAGCGAAAAGACCGGCAGCCATGACGTGGTGCGTCTGCATCGGGTGCTGCTGCAGATGAATCGCGCCCTCGGCATGTTTGAAAGCCAAAGCAAGCTGTGGCGTCTGGCGTCGCTGGCGCAGTCCTCTGGCGCGCCGGTGACCAAATGGGCGACGCGGGTAGTGCGAGACGGCCAGATCCACGTCTGGTTCCACTGCGTCGGCATCCGCGTCAGCGATCAGCTTGAGCGGCTGCTGTGGCGCAGCGTGCCGCATATCGTGGTGACGTCAGCGACGCTGCGCTCTCTTAACAGCTTCTCGCGCCTGCAGGAGATGAGCGGCCTGAAGGAAAAAGCGGGTGACCGCTTCGTGGCGCTGGATTCGCCGTTCAACCACGTGGAGCAGGGGAAAATTATTATTCCTCAAATGCGCTATGAACCGTTGATGGATAACGAAGAGCAGCACATTGCCGAGATGGCGGCCTATTTTCGCCAGCAGGTGGAGAGCAAGAAGCATCTCGGGATGCTGGTGCTGTTTGCCAGTGGGCGAGCGATGAATCGCTTCCTGGAGCATGTGACCGACCTGCGTCTGATGCTGCTGGTGCAGGGCGACCAGCCGCGCTACCGGCTGGTGGAGCTGCATCGCAAACGGGTGGAAAGCGGCGAGCGCAGCGTGCTGGTGGGCCTGCAGTCCTTTGCCGAAGGTCTCGATTTAAAGGGCGATCTGTTAAGCCAGGTACATATCCATAAAATCGCCTTTCCGCCCATCGACAGCCCGGTAGTGATCACCGAAGGCGAATGGCTGAAAAGCCTCAATCGTTATCCCTTCGAGGTACAGAGTTTGCCCAGCGCCTCCTTTAATCTTATTCAGCAGGTGGGGCGTTTGATCCGTAGCCATCACTGCTGGGGAGAGGTGGTAATTTACGATAAGCGTCTGTTGACCAAAAACTACGGCGCGCGTCTACTGAACGCGTTACCTGTTTTTCCCATAGAGCAGCCGGGCGTTCCGGAGGTTATAGTAAAACGGAAAGCAAAACAGACAGCAAAACAGACAGGCCGCAAACGTCGCTGACGACGGCGCGTTGCACCAGGGGGAGCCATGGAGTACAGCAAAATTATAAAAGAGGTGGGCCGCGGTAAGAATCATGCCCGCGACCTGGATGAAGAGACCGCCCGTGCGCTCTACGCGCGGATGCTGAACGGCGAGGTGCCGGAGCTGGAGCTGGGAGGAATATTAATCGCCCTGCGCATCAAAGGCGAAGGCGAAGCGGAGATGAAAGGCTTTTACGCCGCGATGCAGCAGCATACGCTGCGCCTGACCCCGCCGGCAGGCAAGCCGATGCCGATCGTTATCCCCAGCTACAATGGCGCGCGCAAGCAGGCGAACCTGACGCCGCTGCTGGCGATGCTCCTGCATAAGCTGGGGTTTCCGGTCGTGGTTCACGGCGTCAGTCACGATCCGACCCGGGTGCTGACCGAGACCATTTTTACCCTGCTGGACATTCCGGCTACCCGGCATGCCGGTCAGGCGCAGGCGCAGCTGGAGGGGCATGAACCGGTGTATATCCCGGTGGGCGCCTTCTGCCCGCCGCTGGAGAAACAGCTGGCGATGCGCTGGCGGATGGGCGTACGCAACAGCGCCCATACGCTGGCCAAACTGGCCACGCCGTTTGGCGAAGGGGAGGCGCTACGCCTCTCCAGCGTGTCGCATCCGGAATATGTTCCCCGGGTGGCGGGCTTCTTTCGCGAGACCGGTGGCCGCGCGCTGCTGATGCACGGTACCGAAGGCGAAGTGTACGCCAACCCGCAGCGCTGCCCGCAGATCAGCCTGATTGATGACCAGGGCGTGCGGGTGCTGTGCGACCGCCAGACCGAGGCGGCGGCGGAAGTTATTCTGCCGGCCTCGAAAGATCCCGAAGTGACCGCGCGCTGGATCGAGCGCTGCGTCGCCGGCGTCGAACCGGTACCCCACTCGCTGAAGATCCAGCTCGCCTGCTGTCTGCTGGCCTGCGGCGAGGTCTCAACCCTGGAGCAGGGTCTCAGCCGCGTCAACGACTGCTGGTGATCGGATCGGCAGGATAAAAAAAAGCCCGTCCGGTGGCTCGGACGGGCAAGGCAAGGGTATTAAAGGTCTTTTCAGGGTTAATTCAGTGGCTTACAGGGTTGAGTTGCGATTATTTATAGATAACCGCGGTACCGCTCAGTTTGTTGTTGGTGTTAGCGGAAGTGATGCTATAGCCGGTTGCGCCAGCGGCTTCGGCTTTAGCAGCCAGTTTCGCTTCCAGACCATCTAACGTGGTTGCGCCTTGCGCAGACACCACACCGATCTTATTCATGCTTTCAGCCTGAGCGGGGGTAACCGGCTCGGCGGCAAAGGCGCCGAAGGAAAGGGCGGTCAGAGCGATGGCAGCGGCAGCATATTTGATGTTTTTCATAGTTAATCTCTCGCAGGTTGTTCTGTTCAGGGGACGATGTTCCGTCGATGTGATAAGTATCACGCTTTTTTGCGGGAGATAAAATCGAAGGAAATTCACAGTCTTTATCGATTTTTTTGAATGACTAATAATTTACTGATTATTAATAAATTATTTATGATTCTTTTTGTCTGATGGCGGAGCGAGGGAGACCGGCACGCTTAAGGGCACATATTGCGACATTTATCGCCAAAAAGTGTGCGCGAAAAGATAATGCGAAAAGCTGTCATGAACGGTAAAGGAAAGTCAGCGTAGCTGGCTATCCTTGGAGCCACGGCGATTATATCCTGAAAATGTATTGTTATGTAAATCTTTCTCCTGTTGGCACTTCACGCAGTATCTGACGCCAGGAATAGCCTGTCGTCGAGCCTCCGGAATCGGTTCTCCGCATTCATCACAAAATTTGTTGCTTTCGCCGCGTGGAAGCTCGCGGCGGGCGCGAGCCACCGCATCGTCAATGGTGCTGTCGATCTGATCCTGAACGGCGCCGTCGCCTGCCCAACCTGATGCCATCGTCTGCCTCCTGTAAAAGGTTATTGATAAATTATAGCTGAACCGTACAGCCGGTTACCGCTGCTGGCGGCATTGACCCGCCAGGCTATCGCCCCACGGCGGTGGGCCTTATCCGTGAGGGCTGCCACCAGGTCGTCAAGGGTACGGGCGCCGGAAGCGGAGACGGTGCCGACAGGGCGCAGCGGCCCGTCATAGGGCAGTTCAGGTGTCAGCGGCAGGGAAGAGGCCGCATTGGCCTGAGCGGCAAGCGCAGCGGCAAACAGCAGCGAGGTGATTTTCATCAGCATATCCTCATAAACAGCATGGGACATAGCTTAAGTGTAGGCCTTTCCAGACCGCGCAGCAGGGAATTTTTTATGCAAAAACAAGGCGTTTTGCATGCTACCGGCGCAGGGTGGCGATACTCTGGCCGGTAAATTATTTAGCGGGCGTCCGGGCGGATCATGTCAAAACGCAGGCTGTCATCAATACTGTAATAGGCGCTCGGACCTCCGGCGCGCAGGATCGGCTGAGCGCGGGCGGTTTGATAGATGCCGTTATCCAGCAGTGATTCATCGATATGCACGGCGACCACTTCGCCGAGCACCAGCCATGTATCGACAAGGTTGCCGTCGGCGGTGGCGAGCTGGATACATTGCGACAGGCGGCACTCAAAGTTCACCGGGCTCTCTGCCACCCGGGGGGCCTTGACCAGGCGGCTGGCGGCGGCGGTGAGCCCGGCGCGCACGAATTCATCCTCATGGTGCGGGATCGAGGCGGAGGTTTCGTTCATCGCTTCGGCCAGCGGGCGCGTCGCCAGGTTCCACACGAACTCCTTCGTTTCGACGATATTTCGCACGCTGTCTTTCCAGCCGCTGCTGGCGAAACCAATGATCGGCGGGCGATAGTTAAAGCAGTTAAAAAAGCTGTATGGCGCCAGATTATGCTGGCCCTCGGCGTCCTGCGAGGCGATCCAGCCTATCGGGCGAGGCCCGATTATCGCGTTCAGCGGGTCATGCGGCAGGCCGTGGCCCTGCGAAGGTTGATAAAAGTACATGCTGCACCTGTCACGGATAAAGGAGATATCCAGACTCCCTTATTTACCGCGCCGCCGTCAACGGGTATCTTACGCGGCTGTTCAAAGGAGATTGTCATGAAAGCCCAGAAACCGGGGTTACACCCGCGTAACCGCCACCATCAACGCTACGACCTGCCCGCGCTCTGCCAGGCTCATCCTGACCTGCAGGGATACATTACGCTCAATCCGCGGGGTGAGCAGACCATTGATTTTGCCAATCCGCAGGCGGTTAAGGCGTTGAATAAAGCGCTGCTGGCGCATTTCTACGCGGTCAAACACTGGGACATTCCTGACGGTTTTCTCTGTCCGCCGGTGCCCGGGCGGGCCGATTATATTCATCATCTGGCGGATCTGCTGGCCGGGGACAGCGGCGAAGTGCCGAAGCAAGCCACGATCCTCGATATTGGCACCGGCGCCAACCTCATCTATCCTCTGATCGGCGTTCACGAATACGGCTGGCGCTTTACCGGCAGCGAAATCAGCCCGGAAGCCTTCGCCAGCGCGCAGGCGATTGTTAATGGCAACCCGGGATTGACCCGGCAGATCCGTCTGCGTCGGCAAAAAGAGAGCCAGGCCATCTTCCACGGCGTGATCCACAAAAACGAGACCTATGACGCCACCCTGTGCAATCCGCCGTTCCATGACTCCGCAGAGAGCGCCCGGGCGGGCGGCGAGCGCAAGCGCCGCAATCTCGGACTCGGCGCCGACAGCGGGCTTAACTTTGGCGGTCAGCAGCAGGAGCTGTGGTGCGAGGGGGGCGAAGTGGCCTTTATCTCGCAGATGATCCGCGAAAGTCAGGCCTTCGCCCGCCAGGTGAAATGGTTTACCTCGCTGGTGTCGCGCGGCGACAATCTGCCGCCGCTCTACCGCCTGCTGACCGAGGTCGGGGCAGTGAAAGTGGTGAAAAAAGAGATGGCCCAGGGGCAAAAGCAGAGCCGCTTTATCGCCTGGAGCTTTATGGACGACGCCAAACGCCGCCGTCCGTTCTAACTACTCCACGGCCGGGCTGTCGGCGCCCGGCATCGGCAATTGCTGCCAGGTCTGTACCGGGGCGCGAACCCCGGCGCGATCGAAGTGCTTTTTCACCTGGGTATCAAGGGCAAAGCGCACCGTCCACTGCTTCAGCGGCAGGGTGGTGAAGCTGACGCGCAGCGTAAAGGCGGTATTGCTCAACCCCACCAGCCCGGCGAACGACGGTTCGCCAATGATTAGGCCGCGGATCTCCTCCTGGGCCAGCAGATCGTCCACTGCCGCCTTCAGCGCCTGGCTGGCTTTATCCAGATCCTCATGGCGATCGACGTCATAGTTAGCCACCACCGAGCCAATGCCGCGCACGAAGTTGGCAAAGGTGGTGATCGAGGACCAGGGAATAATGTGATAGGCGCCGGTATCCTGGCGCACCCCCACTGAGCGAATCGACATCCGTTCCACCGTGCCGGTCAAAGGCCCGATGGTGACCAGGTCGCCGGTATTCATCCCGTTCTCAAACTGGATAAAAATGCCGGTGATAATGTCTTTAACCAGGGTTTGCGCGCCAAACGAGATGGCCAGCCCTAACGCCCCGGCGCCCGCCAGCAGCGGCGCGATATTGACCCCAATCTCCGAGAGCAAAATCATCACCGTGATGGTGCTGATCACCACCGCCAGCGCGTTGCGAAACAGGGTTAGCAGCGTACGGGCCCGCGCGCTGGGCAACGGACGGCCATGGATATCCGAGGCCAGCCGGTTTTCGATCAGGCTGGCCAGCACCGTCCAGCCGATAGCGGAGAAGAAGAGTATAAGAGCGATACGGATCAGCACATCCACCGTTTTTTGCCCGGCATCGTTGTGCAGCCATTCGCGGAAGTCAAACAGCCCCCAGGCGCTCAGGAGCAGCATAATGGCGACACAGACGGTGAGAATGCGCGCTGCCTTCAGCGAGGCGGAGATCCAGCCGTTCAGCCGCTTTTGCAGCTCAGGATAGTTGCGCTGGGTGGCAGGGGAGAGAGTGATGGTTTTGGCTATCCAGCGCGACAGGATGCCGGACACCAGCGCCGCGCCGCCGATAATCGCCAGGCTGCGCAGGGTGGCGCCCATCATAAATTTCAGGCTGTTGCCTGGGTCGAACAGGGAAAAGAAGAAGAGCACCACAAAGTAGGCGCAGGCCAGCCAGTGCCAGATCAGGGCGAAGGCGCGGATAAACAGGCTAAAAAAGGAGAGCGAGCGGTCAGCCAGATGGATCAGCCCCTGCGTAATCACCGCTTTGTTATGAAAAATCAGATACAGCGCCCACAGCGTAATGCACAGCATGATGATGACGTTAGCCAGCGCGCCGACCTGAACATTCACCTGGTTAGAGATAATCGGCACCGCGACGATCAGGCCGTAGCCGATCAGGCTGCTGAGGGCGCTCAGGCGCAGACTCCAGTAGGAGGCGGCCTCGTCGCTGAGGTTAAAGGGCCTGAGCGCTGGAATGCGCGGGCAGAAAATGAGCCGCAGGATGGCTTTAAAGAACTCGATCAGCGCGAAGGCGTTGAGGAAAAGGCTCTGCTGAAAGGCGATAGTGGGGTTGTTGCCATCCAGACGATCGCTCAACAGCTGACCGACAAACAGGGTCAGCGCCAGCAGCAGCAGATCGATAATAAACGCCCCGGCGATGGTCAACGGCAGCTGGAGCCAGTTTCCGCGATCGCGGTTTTTATGCCGTCCCCATTCGCCCATTTTACGATACAGCGGCAGCGCCGCGAGGCGTACCAGCCACCAGAAGGCAAACACCAGCCCGGCCAGCAGTAAAAAATGCCAGGCGGCGCTGGTAAAGGTTTGTGGATTAAAGGGCTTATGCGGCGAGCCGGTAATATTGCGCCACAGCTGGGAAAAGCGCGATGAGAGCTCATCGCCATATTCCCGGCTGATCTGCGTGACGTTCTCCAGCACGGTGGTCTCTTCTTTCACCGCCGGCGGCGTCAGCGTCGGGGTGCTGTCGGGCGGCGGCGTGGCGGCCGCTTTACGCAGCTGGTCAATGAGCTCCTGACGGGCGGCGTCGTTGGCCAGCACGTCGGCCAGCGCGGCATAGGCCGCTCTTTTCTGTTCTACATCGGGTTCGCTGGCGCTGGTTTTATCGGCGTTAGCGGTCGGCACGCCGGGCAGGGCGGCGGCGGAAAGCGGGGCAGTAAACAGCGCAGCGAGCAAAAGCAGGATCCACGGCATGGGCACCTCCGTTGCAACGTAAACGGGTAAGTATAGAAGCCGCTGGCGGAAGGGGAGGGAAGAGGAATCTGGAAAGCGGCTCTCTCCGCGAGGGAGAGAGCCGTTGTGGGTCAGGCGACGTGCTGCAGGAATTCGCGCAGACGCGGGCTTGGCGGGTTGTTCACCAACTCCTGTGGATTGCCGTCTTCGGCAATTCGTCCTTTGTCGATAAAGATCAGTCGCGAGGCCACTTTTTCGGCAAAGCCGATTTCGTGGGTCACAATCACCATCGTCATACCCTCTTCCGCCAGATCCTGCATCACCTTGAGCACTTCATGGCGCAGTTCCGGGTCGAGCGCGGAGGTGGGCTCATCAAACAGCATCATCTTCGGCTTCACCGCCAGCGCGCGGGCGATGGCCACACGCTGCTGCTGGCCGCCGGAGAGTTCAGACGGATAGTGATGCGCGCGCTCAGCCAGACCGACTTTCGCCAGCAGATCTTTCGCCAGCTTCTCCGCTGCCTGTTTGCTGGCGCCGCGTACCCGCAGCGGGCCAAACATCACGTTTTCCAGCGCCGTCAGGTGCGGGAACAGGTAAAACTGCTGGAACACCATTCCTGCTTCCTGACGAATCAGACGTTCGTCCACCTTTGGATCGTTGACCTTCAGGCCATCGACAATCAGATCGCCGCTGGTGATCTCTTCCAGTTTATTGATACAGCGCAGCATCGTCGATTTACCGGAGCCGGACGGGCCGATGATGACCACCACTTCACCCTGATTGATTTTCAGAGAGATATCGTGCAGCACCTGGGTTGGGCCAAAGTGCTTGGAGACGTTTTTAAATTCAATCACAGGATTTTCATCCTTCTTTCAAGACGACGCAGAATAAAGCTCAGGACCAGGGTGATGATCAGGTAGATCACGGCAACGGCGCTCCAGATTTCCAGCGCGCGGAAGTTGCCGGCGATGATCTCCTGTCCCTGACGGGTCAGTTCGGCGACGCCGATGACGATGAACAGCGAGGTATCCTTGATGCTGATGATCCACTGGTTGCCCAGCGGCGGCAGCATGCGGCGCAGCGCCAGCGGCAGGATCACGTGGCGAATGGTTTCGCGACGCGACAGGCCGAGCGCCAGGCCCGCTTCGCGGAAGCCTTTATGAATGGAGAGCACCGCGCCGCGGGTAATTTCCGCGATATAGGCGCCCGAGTTAATCATGATGGTCACTACCGCCGCGGAGAAGGGGTCAATGCGCAGATCGCTAAAGGCCATCGGCAGCGCAAAGTAGATGAACATAACCTGCACCACAATCGGGGTGCCGCGAATGATTTCAATAAACACCAGCGCGATGTGGTTGGCGATCCAGCCGCCGAAGCAGCGGGCGAAACCGGCCACCAGACCGATGATCAGGCCGCCGGCCAGGCCGAGGACGGAAATCCACAGCGTCATTTTGGCGCCTTCCAGCAAAATCGGAATGGCGGGCCAGATGGCACTCCAGTCAAACTGCATAATACGTTCCTGTTACCGTGTCGAGAGCAGAGGAAAGCCTCCGCCAAAATACGGTCTCCCGCAGCGTCTGTGCCGGAAGACCGTTGTGATGTCGCCGGGCCTGCGCCCGGCGAAGGACATTTTTATTATTTTGGTTCAGTGCCGAACCATTTTTTATAAATTTCGTTGTAGGTGCCGTTCTCGCGCAGCGTTTTCAGCGCACCGTTCACTTTCTCACGCAGCTCGTCGCTGCCTTTCGGGAAGGCGATACCGTAGTTTTGCGCTTCCAGTGATTCACCTACCGCTTTGAATTTGCCGTTGCCCGCAGTTTTGATGAAGTAGAGGATGTTCGGCGTATCGTGCAGGACGGCATCCGCGCGGCCGGTACCCAGCTCCATATAGGCATTATCGATGTTCGGGAACTGACGCAGATCTTTGGTTTTGATATTAGCTTTGGCGTAGTCAACGGAGCCGGTGCCGCTCTTCACCGCGACCACTTTGCCGTTCAGATCTTTCACATCTTTGATGTCGTTATTATTGGCGTTGACCATCACCAGCAGGCCGCTTTTGTAGTAGCCGTCAGAGAAGTCGATGGCTTTTTTACGCTCGTCGGTAATGGTGATCCCCGCCAACGCCAGATCGATATTTTTGGTTTGCAGCGCCGGGATAATGCCGCTGAAGTCCATCGGCTTCAGGGTGTAGTCGAGCTTCAGCTCTTTGGCGATGGCCGCCCACAGGTCAACGTCAAAACCCACATACTTATCGCCTTGCTTAAATTCGAACGGGACGAACGCCGTATCGGTGGCGACAACCAGGGTCTTATTGGCGGCATGGGAAGAAACCGCAAAAGCCAGGGTCAGTGCAGCCAGTGAAACTTTAAATACAGACTTCATAGCATTTCCTTTTATATCCACGGGACGATCCCCTGCGAGAACGACTAGCCTAATGAAAAAATCGTGCCACTTTTACAACCTGTTGTTTTTAAACAAACGAAGCGGTAGCCGCTGCACAATATCGATCATTTCAGGCAAAGAGTGCACCATAACGGGGCGTTATTTTGGTGCATCCTGTGGTCGCTGAATAACGAGCCCATTTTTAGCGCAAACCCTGATGGGAAAACAATCTCGGTGTAACGATTGTGTGAGGTGATTATTACAATTGTTTTACTTTTGTGCGCATTTTCATCAATTTGACGCCCTGAAATGGTGCAAGGACAGCGGGTGAGGGAAAGGCGGAGGGGAAAAACAGCAAGGGTTGGGATGGGAAAGCAAAGGCGCCGTCGACCGCGCTGCGGCCGACGGCAAAGCCTTACTCGATGTTCGCTTCAATAAACCACAGGAATTTATCCAGGTCGCGGGAAGCGGCGGTGAAGATATCTGCG
The DNA here is from genome assembly GCF_040065235.1 of Klebsiella sp. GB_Kp047. Lineage (NCBI taxonomy): Bacteria > Pseudomonadati > Pseudomonadota > Gammaproteobacteria > Enterobacterales > Enterobacteriaceae > Klebsiella > Klebsiella sp. GB_Kp047. The sequence goes on from NZ_JBEAJG010000032.1 coordinate 87,134, forward strand.
GTATCTTCGTCTTTGGCTTCACCGATCGCTTTGCGCACATCGTTCGCCACTACCGCGTAACGGTCCGCCAGCGCTTTCAGGTGATCCTGAACATGATGGATATCCAGCGGATAGCTCTGCAGCGGGGTTTTGCTGTTGATCACCTGAGTGGTGCCCAGGGCGACGCCGCCCAGCTGTACGGCGCGCTCCGCCATGGTATCCAGATGCTCAGTGAGCGCGGTACGGAAGCCATCCAGCATTTCGTGCACGGCGATAAAGTTCGCACCGCGCATATTCCAGTGTGCCTGCTTGGTGATAAGGGACAGGTCAATGAACTGGATCACCTGGCGATTCAACAGCTCAATGGTCGCTTTCTTTTCGCTGTCAGCGACATCGTTGCGGGTATAGACCAGATTAGATGCTTTTGATTTAACCAGTTTAGCGGTACTCATCGTTTCATATCCTCTTGATATTGATGCTCGTCACACTTCAAAGCTGAATGATGTGGAGCGTTGTCCCAGGTAACTTCGGGACTAAGTATAGCAAGGGTTTTAAAGTATGAGGCATCGGCAGGCCATATTACTCCGATAGCGTAAAGTGGTTGGCTATTTGAAAAAACAAGCTAAGTCAGAAGGTTAGCGGAGGCTGGCGGGCCCGTAACTCGCGCGGGCCGCCGCCGTAACAGAATGTTAATTGATATCGACTTGCTTAATTTTGCTCTGCCGCTGCATGGTCAGCGTGGCGCCCATTGAGGCGATGATAATAGCGCCCAGCGCCAGGGTCTGGGAGAGATTCAGGGTTTCGCCGAGGAAGACCATACCGGACAGGGCGGCTAGCGCCGGCTCGAGGCTCATCAGCGTGCCGAAGGTGCGCGTCGGCAGGCGCGTCAGGGCCATCATCTCCAGGGAGTAGGGGAGTGCAGTGGAGAGAATGGCAATCCCCAGCCCCAGGGGCAGCAGCGACCATTGCCACAGCGTATCGGTAGCTTGCGCCATGCCTAACGGGACAAAGACCAGCGAGGCGATAAGCGACCCCATCGCCACCGTGGCTGGACCATGCTCCTCGCCCGCGCGCTGGCCGGTCAGAATATAGACCGCCCAACAGGCTCCGGCGCCGAGAGCGAACAGCGCGCCGGTTAAATCCACCTGCGCCACGTTCTGGCCCAGCGGCAGGAGATACCACAGCCCGAGGATCGCCAGCGCCACCCAGACAAAATCCAGCGGGCGGCGCGAGCCGAAAAGCGCCACCGCCAGCGGGCCGGTAAACTCGAGGGCTACCGCCACGCCGAGCGGAATACGCTGCAGGGATAAATAAAACAGATAGTTCATCGCCCCGAGCGCCAGGCCGTACAGCAGCAGCGGCACGCGCTGGGCCGGAGAGAAACGCAGCCGCCAGGGCTTGAACACCACCACCAGGATCAGCGTCCCGAGCGCCAGGCGCAGGGCGGTAACCCCCGGGGCGCCGACCACCGGGAACAGCGATTTGGCGAGCGATGCGCCGCTCTGAATCGAGGTCATAGCGATTAAAATCACCACTATTGGCAACCATGCCGCCGCTTTTCGGGATGGACCGGGCATCCTTTCTCCTGTCAGTTTTTGTCAAAAGGGGTAAAAGTTCCAGTGTACTGGAATTAGCTGCTGACGGTTGAGCTAATGTTGAAAAAAACAGGGGCAAAAACAGTACAATGGCGAACGTTGCTGAGAAATTCACCAGGTGATTAGGATTAATCTGGATGCTTGCGAATTTCTTAATGAGCGTTAAACTGTAAGTTAACGCCAAAAACTGTTGTTTTCCATATTGTTATAGAAATATGGAAACTTTTGGTTACATGAAAAAGTATGTTAGACAATGTAAACTCCAAAGAGTTTCCCAAAAGTTTTTGATATATTTAAGGCTTAGGACTTATTAGAAACACATTTGAGGTGGTTATGAATAAAATTGCACGTCTTTCAGCACTGGCCGTTGTTCTGGCTGCATCCGTAGGTACCACTGCATTTGCTGCAACTTCTACTGTAACCGGCGGTTACGCGCAGAGCGACATGCAGGGTAAAGCGAACAAAGCTGGCGGTTTCAACCTGAAATACCGTTACGAGCAAGATAACAACCCGCTGGGTGTTATCGGTTCCTTCACCTACACCGAGAAGGATAACAACAGCAACGGTACTTACAACAAAGGTCAGTACTACGGCATCACCGCAGGTCCGGCTTACCGTCTGAACGACTGGGCAAGCATCTACGGCGTAGTGGGTGTTGGTTACGGTAAATTCCAGAACAACAACTTCCCTAATAAATCCGATATGAGCGACTACGGTTTCTCCTACGGTGCTGGTCTGCAGTTCAACCCGATCGAAAACGTTGCCCTGGACTTCTCCTACGAGCAGTCTCGTATTCGTAACGTTGACGTCGGCACCTGGATTGCTGGCGTGGGTTACCGCTTCTAATCACTCCGGTGATATAAAAAATCCGCCTTCCGGGGCGGATTTTTTTTGCCTGGCGATCGCCAGCCCGGCCGGTTGGCCGGCGCTGAACGCGTCGTTTTAGTTGATGGTGAACTCATCGCTGCCGAGGTGTGAATAGTCTACCTTCTGCAGCTGGAAGTTGGTGATATACACCGGGCCGGCCTTCTGCTCAGAGATAAACCGATAGCGCGGGGCGATTTCCGCCGCCTTGATTCCGGTCCATTGCGAGAAGAAGCTGAGGAAATCATTCGCCGAGCGCTGCGCCTTAATCACTTTATGCGCTTTGTCATCGCTGGAGAGCACCATAAACGGCACCTGGAAGTTCTGCTGGAACTTATCGTCGTGCGCCAGATACTGCACCTCTTTGCCTCGCTCCTTGAACGCCAGACCATGATCGGAAAAGTAGGTCAGGGAAAAGGTGGCGCCGGAATTTTGCAACTGACTGTAGAGCTTAGCCAGCAGGGTATCGGTTTGCGTCATGCTGTAGAGATAGCAGGAGGTCTCTTTCGACTGGACGAAAACCGTGTATTTGCCTTTGGTTCGGTCGCAGGCCTGCGGGTGCGAGCCCATCAGGTGCAGAACAATCAGCTGCGGCTGGGTGCGCTGGGTGGAGAGTACCTGCTCGGTCAACTTGAGTAACTGCTCGTCCTGGGTGTTTTTATTGGCTTCGAAATCGCCGTTTTTCAGGAACTGCACTTCGTCCGCCCGTTTGGCGATACTGGCGATAGCGGTGTCGTACTCGCCGATCTGTCCCTGATTGGAGAACCACCAGGTCTGGAAACCGGCGCGGTTGGCGAGGGTGACAAAGTTATCCTGAAACTGCGGTTTGCCATCGACCACCCGGTTAAGCGTCAGGCCGAGGGATTTTTGCGTCGAGCCGCTGGCGGCGACGTAGTTGTTAAACAGATACCCGTTCACCGAACTGGCAAACGGCGTGTTGTCCCAGTGGCCGCCGAAGGCGCCGAGGGCGTCGCGGCGGGCGCTTTCACCGATCACCACCACATAGAGATGGTACTTCGGCTTCACCGCCAGCACGTGCCAGCTGTCTTTCATGCCGGCCAGCTGCGCCATCCGCGCCTGCTCGTCCAGCACCTCGTTATTATTCACCACCACGTCTTTGACAAAACGGAAGGCCGGGTAACCGGTATCGATTACCTTGAATACCCCGCCCCAGGCGAGATTTTGCACCGGCTGGAGAAAAAAGATCCCGATGCTGAACAGCAGGCCCAGGGTCTCCATTTTTCCCCAGCGGGTCTGCCCGACGATCCTGCGGCGGACCGCAATGATCCCCAGCGCGAAGATAAATACCGCCAGCAGATAGTTGTACCACGGGAAGATGGTGAGAATTTCGGTGGACTCTTCCACGTTGGTGGCGTGCAGCGCCAGCAGGGTGTTGAAGTTGGGCGCGCCGTAAGCCTGGCCAAAGGGGTAGTAGAGGGCCGCCAGCAGAGAATAGGCGCCGACCACCCCTTTCTGCACGCGCGGAAAGGCGCGCCACAGAAGATGTAACACGCAGGTAAATGCCACGGTATAGAGCAGGCTAAATTCATAGCCCAGCGCCAGGTTAATCAACAGCGATTGTAAAAAGTAGAATCCTGTCCATGGGTTCAGTGCCAGTCGGCGGGCGACCAGCGTATCTTTCAGGGTGGTGACATTCATAGTAAACAATCAAAAAGAGGCCATGCGCATCCCCTGGCGTCAAGGGGTAAAACCTGCTGGACAGTGCGTGAAGAGGGTCTCTGCGAGCCGCGAATGTGGCAGGGCTGTGCAAAGATAGGGCTTGTAAATGGTAAGGTCAACCAGACATAACAGATTGTTTTGCGAGGGCGCTTACAAAACTTGAAAAAAGGTGGGGGGAACGGGATAAACCGGTCAGTTTAGCGGCGGATGATGACAGAAAAATGAAGCGGCGTACCGCGACGCCGCCTCAGGAATGGGGTTTGTCCTGCTGCGGTTTACCGTTGATCATCTCGCACAGCATACCGAGCAGCATTAAGCGTACTTTAAAGGGGGAATGACTAAACACGTTTAAGCACCTCTTGAATTCGTTCATCTGCTCTCCTCCTGCCTGTTCGCTCCATCATTCCCTGATGGATGTTTGCATTATATACAGATATAGCACAGGCTATATTTTATAGCTATGGCTAAAACGTTAATTTTTTGTGCTCTTGGCGCAATCCATTACAATGTGGATCTTTTTATATGATGCTTGACGCGTCACACGAATGAGGAAGCACAATGAACCGTCGCGCAGGTAAGCCAATAACAAAAAAAGTGACGCAGTTGGTAAATGTTGAAGAGCACGTTGAAGGGTTCCGTCAGGTGCGGGAAGCGCATCGACGCGAGCTGATTGACGACTATGTTGAACTGATTTCCGATCTCATCCGCGAGGTGGGCGAGGCGCGTCAGGTGGATATGGCCGCCCGGCTGGGGGTCTCGCAGCCTACCGTCGCCAAGATGCTCAAACGGCTGGCCAGCGTCGGCCTTATCGAACAGATCCCGTGGCGCGGCATATTCTTAACCGCGGAGGGTGAGAAGCTGGCCCAGGAGAGCCGCGAGCGCCATCAAATCGTGGAGAACTTCCTGCTGGCTATCGGCGTCAGCCCGGAGATTGCCCGCCGCGATGCGGAGGGAATGGAGCATCACGTGAGCGAGGAGACGCTGGCGATGTTCCTGAAATTTACCCAAACACAGGGATCTCAGGAAGCATGACTCTTCCCTTCGTCCAGTCGCTGCTGCGCGACCGTTTTCTCCATCTGCTGCTGATTATCGCCTGCGTACTCAGCGTGATGGTGCCGTTTGTCCCGGCAAGCTGGCCGGCGGCCATTGACTGGCATACTATCATCACCCTCAGCGGCCTGATGCTGTTGACCAAGGGGATTGAACTGAGCGGTTATTTTGACGTGCTGGGGCGTAAAATGGCCCGCCGCTTTGTCACCGAACGCCAGCTGGCTATGTTTATGGTGCTGGCGGCGGCGCTGCTATCCACCTTCCTCACCAACGACGTCGCGCTGTTTATCGTGGTGCCCCTGACCCTGACGCTGAAGAAGTGGTGCGCCATCCCGGTGAACCGGCTGATTATTTTCGAAGCGCTGGCGGTGAACGCCGGGTCGCTGCTGACGCCGATCGGCAACCCGCAGAATATCTTACTGTGGGGACGCTCCGGTCTCTCTTTCCCTGGATTCATCGGCCAGATGCTACCGCTGGCGGCGGCAATGATGCTGACCCTGCTGGCGCTGTGCTGGTTCTGTTTCCCGGCAAACCGGCTCAACTACCAGAGTAGCGATAAGGCGCCATCGTGGCAGCCAAAGCTGGTCTGGAGCTGTCTGGGATTGTATCTGGTGTTCCTGACCGCGCTGGAGATGAATCAGGCGCTGTGGGGGCTGGCGCTGGTGCTGCTGGGCTTCCTGATACTGGCCCGGGCGGTGATCGTCCATGTGGACTGGTCGCTGCTGCTGGTGTTTATGGTGATGTTTATCGACGTCCATCTGCTGACCCAGCTTCCGGCGCTGCACCAGGTGCTGAGCGGGGTCGGGGCGCTCTCCGGCGGTGGACTGTGGCTGACCGCCATCGGCCTGTCGCAGGTGATCAGCAATGTGCCCTCGACCATTCTGCTGCTCAACTATGTCCCGCCGTCGATCCTGCTCGCCTGGGCGGTTAACGTGGGCGGCTTTGGTCTGCTGCCGGGCTCGCTGGCCAATATCATCGCGCTGCGCATGGCAGGCGATCGGCGGATCTGGTGGCGTTTCCATCTCTACTCCATTCCCATGCTGCTGTGGGCGGCCCTTACCGGCTATTGGCTCTTCAAACTCTGCGCCTGATTTTCGCAGCGGTACGCCGCCCTCCACGCCGTTCGACAGGATCGCCCCTCGGGGCGATCTTTTTTTTGCCCGGCTCACAGAAAACGATCCCTGGCTTTGCGCATCCGTTCGCTTTTCGGTATATGACTAGTCATGAAATTTAAATGACTAGTCATATACCGAGGCGCAGGATGAAGAACAGACTACCGGCAGATTTCTTATGGGGTAATTCCGTCTCCAGCATGCAGACGGAGGGGGCGTGGAACGAGGGCGGCAAGGGGATGTCGGTGTACGATATCCGGCAACCGGCGGAATTCGCTTCCGACTGGAAGGTGGCGACCGACTCCTATCATCGCTATCGGGAAGATTTCGATCTGATGCAGGATCTGGGCATGAACTGCTACCGTTTTCAGATAGCCTGGAGCCGGGTGTGTCCTGAGGGAGACGGCGAATTTAATGAAGAGGGCATCGCCTTCTACCATCAGTTTATTGATGAACTGATCGCCCGCGGCATCGAGCCGATGATCTGCCTGTACCACTTCGATATGCCGCTCTCGCTGGCGGAGCGCTACAACGGATTCACCGACCGCCGGGTGATGGACGCCTTTATTCGCTATGGCCAGAAGATGATCGCCTGCTATGGCGACAAGGTGAAATACTGGCTCACCTTTAATGAACAGAATCTGTACCATTCGCCGGAAGCGTTTCTGATTTCCGGCTACCTGCAGGGGGAGAAGACCCTGCGCGAGCTGTATCTGATCCAGCATCATGTGATGATGGCGCACGTCCATCTGACCGATCACCTGCATCAGACGAAGCCGCAGTGTCTGATGGGCGGAATGCTGGCCCACGCCCTGGTTTATCCGGCGACCTGCAAACCGCGCGATATCCTGTGCGCCCAGCAGCTGGACGAGTTTTTAAACCAGAACCTGCTGCGGGCTTACGCCGGGGAGGGCTACAGCCCGGAAGTGATGCATTTTGTCGCCGCTGAAGGGTTCGATGATATCTATCGTCCTGAGGATCTGGCGCTGATGGCGACGGTGAAGGTCGATTATCTGGCGTTCAGCTATTACGCCAGCCGGACGCTGAACAGCGACACCATCCCGGCGGGAACGGCGGTTAACAACTATATGCTGTTTGGCAATCAGGATAACCCGTTCCTGAAAGCGACAGAATGGAACTGGCAGATCGATCCGCTGGGCTTCCGGACCATCATCACCCGCTATTATAACGACTGGCGCCTGCCGGTGTTCCCGATTGAAAACGGCATCGGGGTGATTGAGTCGTGGGACGGTGAACATCCGGTTGCCGACGATTACCGCATCGCCTACCATCGCGACCATATCAACGCCATGAAAGCGGCCATGTTTGAGGATGGGGCGCAGGTGATCGGCTATCTCGGTTGGGGATTAATCGATATCCTGAGCTCGCAGGGTGATATGCGTAAGCGCTACGGCGTGGTCTACGTCAATCGCGAGAACCATGACCTCAAGGATCTGCGGCGGGTGCCGAAGAAGAGCTATGCGTGGCTGAAGCAGGTGATCCACAGCAACGGCGACGTGATGTAACGATGTTCTGGCGGTCAGGTCTAGTATGCTGCCCGCCAGTCACTCACAGAATGTAAAAGGACCGGGAATGACGGCGAAGTATCTGCAAATTGCGCGGGAAATAAAAAAACGCATCATCAGCCAGCAGTATCCTGCCAGCGCGCCGCTACCCGACCAGTTTGCGCTGGCGGCGGAGTTCAACACCAGCCGGATGACCATCCAGCAGGCGATGCGCCAGTTAATCGTCGAAGGGCTTATCTATACTCGCAAAGGGCAGGGCACCTTTGTGCGGAAAAATTTCCTTCAGCTGTCGCAGTGGGAGCTGCCCGGTAGCGACTATTTCGGCGCCACCAAAACCTGGGAACATCTTGGCGAGGTGCAAAGCGAAGTGGTGCGCTTCGAGGTGCGTTTTCCCACTGACAAGGAGCAGAGTTCGCTGCTGATCGACGCCGATGCCCCGGTGTATGACTTTGTCCGCCTGCGGCTGCTCAACGGCGAGCCGGTGTCGCTGGATTTGACGGTCATGCCGGTGGGGCTGGTGCCGGGGTTAACCAAAAGCCATCTGGAAGGGTCGGTGTTTCGCTACGTGCAGGAGACGCTGGGGCTGAAGCTGATGGGATCTTACCGCGTGGTGCGGGCGATGAAGCCGGACGAACTGGATAAACAGCATCTTCACTGCGAGGCCACCGATCCGGTGCTGGAGGTGGAACAGGTTATCTATCTGGAAGACGGCACGCCGCTGGAGTACGCCCACTGCCACTATCGCTACGACCACGGCGGGATTATTCTGGTGAATAACGGCTAGACCGGGGACCCTGCCGGCGCAGCGCTCAGCAGGGCCACGGTGTTGTCAGGTTTAGCCAGCCGCAGCCAGGGACAATACAGATAAAAAAACGGCGGGCCTGATGCCCGCCGTTTTTCTTGTCATGCAGAACTTAGTTCAGACGCACCGGCATACCGGAGCGGTTCTGGATAGCCTGCTCAACCACGCTCTGATCGACATCAGACTGGCTGGTGATCGCCTGTACCGGTTGAGTCAGGGTGATCGGCACGATCTCGCCGCCCTGGAACTGGGCTTCGGTGGTCGACAGCGGGTTGTGAACCTCGATGTAACGGCTGCCGTCCGGCTCGGTGGTGGCTTTTACCGGCTCATCGATAAACTGCACGCGGGTGCCGACCGGCACGTTCTCAAACAGGAATTTGATGTCATCGTTGCGCAGACGCACGCAGCCGTGGCTCACGCGCAGGCCGATACCGAAGTTAGCGTTGGTACCGTGGATGGCGTACAGGCGGCCGATATACAGCGCGTACAGACCCATCGGGTTATCCGGACCGGCCGGTACGACGGCAGGCAGCGGGTTGCCGGCGGCAGCGTATTCCGCATGCATCTTGGCGGTCGGCGTCCAGGTCGGGCCAGCCTTCTTACGTTCGACTTTGGTGGTCCAGTTGATTGGCGTATCTTTACCCAACTGGCCGATGCCGATCGGCAGAACGATCACGGTATTGGTGCCTTTCGGGTAGTAGTACAGACGCATTTCCGCGCTGTTGATGATGATCCCTTCATGCACGGTATCCGGCAGGATCAGCTGCTGAGGGATGTTCAGGACGCTACCGCCCTTCGGCAGATAGGTATCCACCCCCGGGTTGGCTTCCAGCATGTTGGAAAGCCCCATCTGATATTTGGCCGCGAAGTATTCCAGCGGCTGCTTGTTATCATCCGGAATGGTGATGACCTGGTTCTGACCAACCAAACGGCTGCCATCGGTTGGCAAAGGATAGGTGACAGCAGACGCTGTATTGCAAAAGCCTACGATGGCGAAGGCTGCCGCTAAGAGTGTAGATAATTTCATAGTTTTTAATGTCGTGTGCGAAATCAACGCCACACAGGCCTTTGTTAATGATTGAGACAGTAGATGGGAGCGCATTATATGTGCATTCCGCTGAACAGGTAAATCAGATGTGTACGAAATCACATTTTTTTCCCTGTCGCCTCGGCTGCCGCGCCCTGGCGTTCGGGGCGACAGGGGTTAGTCTTCCAGCAGCCGGGCCTGCAGCGCGACGCGGGCTGGGGCGGTGAGCTGATACTCTTCCGCCAGCCAGGCGTCGACATTGCCATAGCGCTGCTGAATGGCCGACAGCGCGGCGGCGAGATAGGACTCTTTCACCGTCAGGATGTCCGCCAGGCTCTGGCGCCCCTGGGCCGTCAGGTCATTGCCGAGCATCTCCAGCATCCAGGCCTCCACCTGCGTCAGCATGCCATGGGTGAGGAGATACTCCTCCATCACCGTCTCGCTGTCGCATCCGACGGCGAACAGGGTTAACGCGCAGCCGACGCCGGTGCGATCTTTACCGACCGCGCAGTGTTGCAGCAAGGCGCCGTCGAAAGGGGTCGTCAGCCACGCGGCGAGCTGGCGATAGGCCGGGTTGTTAAACGGCAGCTGGCGATAGAGTTGCAGCATAAACTGCTCGCCGTTCAGCGCATTAAGGGTGGCGGCATTCAGCTCGGTGACCTTCGCATTGACCTCGCCGAGCGGCGGATTGGCCGGCGCGTTGAGATAGTGGGTGAGCGGGCTCAGTTTGTCCGGGGTGCGCTGCACTTCACCGGGGTCGCGGTAGTCGAGCACCCGGCTGAGCGGCAGGGTATCCAGGTGGTTGAGATCCTCAGCCGTTAGCCGGTTTAGCGCGCCGGAGCGCAGCAGCTTGCCGCTGCGTACCCGGCGTCCGTCGCCGGTGCGCTGGCCGCCCAGGTCGCGAAAATTGATGCCGCCCTGCAGGGATAAAAAGGCCGGATGTCGCGGTAGGCTGGTGGTCATGGTACTCCTCATCATCACGTACAGAATAACGGTTTGCGCGCAGGTCTCTGGCGCATCTGACAAAGACCATAGCACAAGCGCCGCGGCGGAATTTACCGCAGACCGTGAAAAGTGCGTCATTTACTGGCATAATGTCTGCTGTATCACACCCCTCATACTCTTTTTTCAGGATATCCCCGTGCTAGTATCCAGCAACGTTACCATGCAGTTTGGCAGTAAGCCGCTGTTCGAAAATATCTCCGTTAAATTTGGCGGCGGCAACCGTTATGGTCTGATCGGCGCCAACGGCAGCGGTAAATCGACCTTTATGAAGATCCTCGGCGGCGATCTCGAACCGACGCTGGGCAACGTTTCTCTCGACCCGAACGAGCGCATCGGTAAGCTGCGTCAGGATCAGTTCGCCTTTGAAGCGTTCACCGTGCTGGATACGGTGATCATGGGCCACAGCGAGCTGTGGGAAGTGAAGCAGGAGCGCGATCGCATCTACGCCCTCGCTGAGATGAGCGAAGAAGATGGCTATAAAGTGGCCGACCTGGAAGTTAAATATGGCGAAATGGACGGTTACTCTGCTGAAGCGCGCGCGGGCGAACTGCTGCTGGGCGTGGGCATTCCGGTTGAACAACATTACGGCCCGATGAGCGAAGTCGCCCCGGGCTGGAAGCTGCGCGTCCTGCTGGCGCAGGCGCTGTTCTCTAACCCGGACATTCTGTTGCTCGACGAACCGACCAACAACCTGGACATCGACACCATTCGCTGGCTGGAGCAGACGCTGAACGACCGCGACAGCACGATGATTATCATCTCGCACGACCGTCACTTCCTGAACATGGTCTGTACGCACATGGCGGATCTGGACTACGGCGAGCTGCGCGTCTATCCGGGCAACTACGACGAATACATGACGGCGGCCACCCAGGCGCGTGAGCGTCTGCTGGCGGACAACGCCAAGAAAAAAGCGCAGATTGCCGACCTGCAGTCTTTCGTTAGCCGCTTCAGCGCCAACGCCTCTAAATCGCGTCAGGCCACCTCGCGCGCGCGCCAGATTGACAAGATCAAGCTGGAAGAGGTTAAAGCCTCCAGCCGTCAGAACCCGTTTATCCGCTTCGAGCAGGACAAGAAACTGTTCCGTAACGCGCTGGAAGTGGAAGCCCTCACCAAAGGCTTTGAAGAAGGTCCGCTGTTCAAAAACGTCAACCTGCTGCTGGAAGTGGGCGAGAAGATTGCCATTCTGGGCGCCAACGGCGTGGGTAAATCCACGATGCTGAAAACCCTGGTGGGCGAACTGCAGCCCGATAACGGCACCGTGAAATGGTCTGAAAACGCGCAACTTGGCTACTACGCGCAGGATCATGAATACGAGTTCGAAAACGACCTGACGGTCTTCGAGTGGATGAGCCAGTGGAAACAGGAAGGCGACGACGAGCAGGCGGTGCGCAGTATCCTTGGTCGACTGCTGTTTAGCCAGGATGACATCAAGAAGCCGGCGAAAGTACTGTCCGGTGGTGAGAAGGGGCGGATGCTGTTTGGTAAGCTGATGATGCAGAAGCCAAACATCCTGATCATGGACGAACCGACCAACCACCTGGATATGGAATCCATCGAATCGCTGAACATGGCGCTGGAGATGTATCAGGGTACCCTGATATTCGTCTCCCACGACCGAGAGTTCGTCAGCTCGCTGGCCACCCGCGTGCTGGAGATTACCCCGGAACGGGTGATCGACTTCAGCGGCAACTACGAAGACTACCTGCGCAGCAAAGGTATCGAGTAATTCCTCTTCGTTACCCGGGTAGCGGCTATGCCTTACCCGGGCTACGCCTGGTATGGGATCTGTAGGCCCGTGCAAGCGTAGCGCCGCCGGGCAATAACCGCGGGTAAAGAGCCACTTTCGCGCCGGATGGCGGCTGCGCCTTATCCGGCCTACGGTCGGTGCTATTGTGAGCTTAAGAGCCCTATCTTGTACCCATGGTTACTGGAACTGTCCGTTACCGGGGCTACCAAACCGCACAGTGCTGTAGCCCCGGTAAGCGGTAGCGCCACCGTGGATTTTGAGGCCACCCGTTTGTAGCCCGGATTAGGGTAGCGCAATCCGGGAACATCATTAAATCCAGGCCGGGCAAGGCGTAAGCCGCCGCCCGGCATATCGCTTAGCGCCTCCACTCCGTTCCTTCAACGCCATTCACCAGCAGTTTGCGTTTTTCTCCTGCCGGTAATGACAGCTTCAGCGCTTTCCACGCCGGGCGATAGTTGCCGCGGGCGTTGACCTTCAGGTTGATGGTGCTGCTGTCGCACGCCATTTCCCACTCCAGCCATAGCGCATCGCCCTGTTTATAGCCCCAGCTTTCGCCGTCATCCTCAAACAGCAGACCCGAAGAGGTCCCGACGCCTTTCAGCGGGAACAGCTGCAGTTCGCGACGATCGTCCTGTTGCGCAGCAACATGACGGATGCGCTCGCTGAGCGGCAGACCGGCCCCGGCGCGCACCAGCAGCGGCAGCTTTTCCAGCGGCGCGTCGAGGGTGACCCACTGGCCGCCGGCGAACCACTGGTGGCTGTAGAAATCGTACCAGCCGGCCTGATTATCCGGCAGCCACACCTCACGCTGACGGGCGCCAGGCTCGACCACGCTGGCCACCAGCAGGTCGCGCCCCAGCAGGAAGTCATCGCATTCGGCGAAGGTCTGCGCGTCGTGTTGATGATCGAGGAAGGTCGGGCGCAGCATCGGCTCGTCGTCAGCATGTGCCTGCCACAGCAGGGTATACAGATAGGGCAGCAGGCGGTAGCGCAGCTCAATCGCGGAACGAATGGCCGGGGTAACGGCCGGATACATCCAGGCTTCGTTGACCGTCTGGTCGTCATTCCATGAGTGAATGGTAAAGCGCGGGTGCATCACGCCGTTTTGTACCCAGCGCACAAACAGCTCCGGCTCCGGTTTATCGCCGGAGAAACCGCCGACGTCGTGGCCGACGTTAAACAGCCCGGAAAGGCTCATGCCCAGCCCCATGCGGATGTTATAGCGCAGCGTATCCCAGTTGGTGCGGTTATCGCCGCTCCAGGTCTGGACGTAGCGCTGCATGCCGGCGCAGCCGGAGCGAGAGATGAGATACGGGCGCTTTTCCGGCGCAAAGCGCTGCTGGGCTTCCATCGAGGCGCGCATCATCAGCAGCGGCATCACCGGGCGAATATGCTTGATGGCGATTTCGCGGCCAAAGCCGTAGCAGCGCGCTTCGCCGTCCCACACCTCATACTCGTTATTATCGTTCCAGGTCGAATCAATGCCCATCTCCAGCAGCTGGCTGGTGACCCCTTCCTGCCACCAGGCCACGGTTTGCGGATTGGTGAAGTCGAGGTGCGATCCTTCATCGTCCCAGAAGCTGGAGCGCTCCGGCGCGTCGGTTTGCGAATCGCGAATAAAAAGACCGCGCTCCGCCACTTCGCCATAGCGCGGATGATCCTGCAGCAGGCAGGGTTTGATATTGGCGGCCAGCTTCAGCCCGGCATCATGGAACGACTGGCTCATCACTTTCGGCTGCGGCACCTTGTCGTAGTTCCAGTTAAAGACGTAGCGCTTGCCGTTAATCGAGGTATAGCCGGATGAGAGCTGGAACGAATCGCACGGAATAGCGTGCTCATTGCACAGGCGGATGAAGTTCATCAGCTGATTTTGCGCATCCGGCGCGTCGGTGTAGTGCATGGTCGAGCCGCTGTAGCCGAGGCTCCATTTTGGCCCGAACAGGGTTTTACCGGTCAGACGTACAAAGGCTTTGGTGACATCCAGCACCTGTTTACCGGTGAACAGGTAGTAATCGATATCGCCGGCTTCCGCCTGCCAGCGGCGGTAGGCGGTGTGGTAGTTGTCGATTTCGTTACCCAAATCCAGCCAGCAGCTGCTCAGGTTGTCGTAAAACAGACCATAGCTGACGTCGCTGCGCTGGGTGATGGTGAACGGAATATGTTTATACAGCGGGTCGGTGCTGGCGGCGTTGTAGCCCATGGCGTCGAGGTTGCGCATCTCATAACGCTTACCGGTGCGCTGCAGATCGCCGGCCTTTTCGCCCAGGCCATAGAAACGCTCGTCTTTCCGGCGGCTCAGATAGTGGGCGACGCCGTCGCCGTGGGCATTGGCCAGATAGGCGCTGGTGGGGCGGTCGTTAGCAAGCTGCTGCCATTCCCCGGCGTCGTCGCGATAGCTCCACTCCAGCCACAGCGGCTGATGGACGGTGACGCGCAGCTGGCGGGTGGCGATGGTCAGCGTATCGGCCTCCTGTGTCAGCTGCCAGGCCGGGAGACTAAAACCGCTGAGGTCATCCCGGGCGCGGCCTTCCCACGGCACATCCTGCTGCGGGGCGATACTCCAGGTGCGATCCAGCGCCAGCTGGCCCTGGCGTTTCAGCAGCACGCGGAATAAATTCTCTTCCAGTACGTACAGGCACAGGGTGTGCTGGCCATCGACCGTCAGTTCAACGTGATGCTCCAGCTGTTGATGTAAACTCCAGTGTTTCAACGTTTTCATATCTTACATCCACTCTCAGGCGCGCTTGGCGCGACGTTCAGCAATAAATGCCACCAGGAAAACGGCGCCAATCAGGTCAAAGAAACCCATGGCGATGAACAGCGGGTTGAAGCCAATTTTGTCGGCGGTCACCCCGATTAATAACGAGAACAGGAAGCTGGCGATCCACGCCGCGGATCCGCGCATACCGTTTACCGTCGCCATTTGTCCCTTGTCGAACGACTCCACCACCAGCGCGCTGAGCATGCAGGAGATGATCTGATGTCCGAAGCCGCCAATGGAGATCAGGACGATGGTGATATAGGGATCGCGGGTGATAGCGACGAGGGCCAGGGAGATCATCAGAAATGCGCCGGTCACCGAGCTGGCGATCACTGAGTTGACTCGCGTACAGCCGAACCAGCGAACGTACAGGCGGGTGAGGTAGCCGCTGACCACGCTGCCGAGGTCGGCGGCGAGGAAAGGCAGCCAGGCGAACATGGCGATCTGCTTGAGATCCATGCCGTGCTCTTTGGCCAGGTACAGCGGTACCCAGAAGCTCAGCACCGCCCAGGCGGGCTCGGCCATAAACGCGGGAATGGCGATCCCGTAGAAACGTTTATTCTTCGAGACGGTTTTGAGTGCGGTAAAGAAGGGCTGTTTCACCGGTGGCGCTTCGTTATCCTGCTTGATGTACTCCAGCTCGCTTTTGCTGAGGTTGGGGTGCTTTTCCGGGTTCTGATAGAAGGCCCACCACAGCACCACCCACAGCAGGGCCAGCGCGCCGGTAAACATAAACGCCCCCTGCCAGCCGAAGGAAGCGTGGGCGAAGTAGATAATCGGCGGGGCGAGCATTGCGCCGATAGAGAACCCGACGCCAGCCCAGCCGGCGGCGATTGGCCGTTCAGACTTCGGAAACCACTCGCCGATGGTTTTGGCGTTGGCCGGGGTGGCGGCCGCCTCGGCCCCGCCCATAAAGAAGCGCAATATCGCCAGGTGCAGCCAGCTGCCGGCCCCGGCGTGGGCGATACAGGCCAGCGCCCACAAGGTGGCGCAGATCATAAACCCGAGCTTCAGGCCGATGACGTCGATAAGCCAGCCACAGAGCGGCTGGAAAATCGTGTAAGCCAGCTGAAACGCGCCGACGATCCAGGAATATTGTTCGGTGGTAATGCCGAGCGTCGCTTTCAGTTCCGGGGCGATAATCCCCAGCGAGTTGCGTGTGATGTAGTTGACGGTGACGCCAAGTAAAAACAGGACCAGCACCCACCAGCGCAGGTTTTTTACCACCCGGCGCGTTTTGCTGACCGCGATATCATTGTTGAGGCCTTGACTCATAGCACACTCCACATGACGTTAGTAGGGGGAAAGTGACGACCTCAATCCTTGAGTGGCCACGTAGTGTTATTAACTATTTGAATAGTCTATTTTTTTATCTCAACATCATTGGTATAACTAGTATGGGAGATGTTGGACCAATTCAGGCTAAGGGAGAAAAAACGGCGGGCAAAGTGCTATTTATGCAAGTTTTTTCATGAAATGACCGGGATCTCAAATTTTGCGCTGTCATTTGCTTACAGGGAGCGCTTTGGCGATTATGAAAATTCTTTCATTTTCCAATCGGAGCTGGATCACAAAATGGATAAAAAGCTGCGCGTCGCCGAAATCGCCGCCCGCACTGGGCTGTCGGCCAGTACCGTTTCGCGCGTCCTGGCCGGAAAGGCGAATACCAGCGACAAGGCGCGCCGGGCGGTGCTGGAGTGCGCCCGCGAGCTGGGGGTCATGCAGGGGCTGGCCGCCGGGCGTCTGCTGCTCAATAATCTGCTGGTGTTTGCCCCGCAGCGCGCCTTCGATGAGCGGTCGGATATCTTCTACTACCGGGTGATCCAGAGCATCAATAACGCGCTGGCGGCGCATGAAGTGCGCCTGCGCTACTGCGCGCTGGACGAAAACGACAGCGACGCCAATCTGTTTCTTGCCCGCATGAACGAAGCGGAAACCCAGGCCGCGGTGCTGCTGGGGATCGACGATCCGCATATTCATGGCCTGGCGGCGGATCTGGGTAAACCCTGCGTCTTGATAAACTGTCGGGATGAAGGGATGCGGTTGCCGTCCATTGCCCCCGATCATCGTTTGATTGGCCAGTGCGCCGCCCGCTATCTGTTTGATATGGGGCATCGGGTGGTGATGAACGTCATGTGTTTGCGCCGCTATACCATGGAGCTGCGGCTGGGGGGGATCGAGGAGGCGTGGCGCGCGCGCAATTTGCGCTTTACCGCCAGCCGGGATCTCATCAGCGTCGCCAACTTTAGCGCCAGAGAGACCGAAGAGCAGGTGGGGGCCTGGCTTGATGGCTTACAGGGCAGGCCGTTGCCCACCGCCTTCCTGGTGGGCGGCGATTTCATGGCCGCCGGCACGGTCAGCGCATTGCAAAAGCGCGGCCTGCGGGTGCCGCAGGATGTCTCGGTGATGAGCATCGACGGGTTTAATCTGGCGGCGATCCAGGAGGTGCCGCTGACCGCGGTGCATGTGCCGCGGGATGAACTGGGCAGCGAGGCGGTGCATCTCCTGCAGCAGCGCCTGCTGCGCCCGGAGGCGCCGCACGGTTCGCTGCTGCTGCACGGCACGCTGGTGGTGCGCGATTCGGTACGGCGGATCCGGCCGGGCAAAGGCCATACCGCCGTGGAGCCGCAGGGGCTGTATGACGATTAAACCGGGATACCCAGCGCCCGCTTGCCGTGGATGTTCAGATCTTCCAGAGTGAAGCGCCCCTGCCAGCTGGCCTCATAGTCCTCGCGCGGGAAATCCCCCGGCGAGGCCCCTTTTTCCAGAGCAATTTTCACTTTCTGCGCGTAGGCGAGGTTCTTTTCGCACATCGGCGCTGCCGGAATGTACATCACATTGCCCCAGCCCTGCTGATTTTCCACCGGCGCCACCGAGTGAATGACGTCGCAGTGCCACCAGACGGAATCGCCAGCGTTCAGCGCCGGAATCGAACTGAGGGCTTTGATCAGCAGCGGGTGCCACTGCTCAGAGATCGGCAGTACTCTGCCCGGCGCGACGCCGCACAGCTCATCTTCCGGCACATCGTCAAGCAGTGGGCGCAGTAGAACATAAGCCATCGCCTCGGGGATCGGCACCACGTGCAGTAGCCCCTGACCCGGGATCATGTCCGATAGCGCGGTCCAGCCCTGGAAGGTGCGGAACACTGAGCATTTGGTGGTGTTGTCGACGGTGTACTCTTCCACTTCAGTACGGTGCGCGGCGTCCCACGGATCGTAAGCGTCGACATGACCGTTAAACACGTTGGCGAAGACCTGCTGGTAGGCGGGGAGCAGCCAGCGCTCCAGCGCACCGGAATCGGTATGCGCGCCCAGCCCCTTCGAGGTGGTTCCCGGCGGACGGCGGCGAATGCGGTCAGGGTAAATGACGCTGACGTCCGGATCGAACCAGCGCTTGCCGTCCTGCTCAAAGCGCCACAGGCGGTTGAGGAAGGACTGCGCCGCCGCCATTTCATCGCTCTGGCGGGCCTGCATTTGCGAGGGCGACCAGTAGATGGGATAGATTTCCGGCCGCGAAGCCTCAAGCGTACCGAAGAAGCTGTCGCCTGGCCCTTTATAGACCTCGTCGAAATGGTTCAGATCCAGATATTCCAGCATCGCGGTATCCCAGGCCAGCGCCTGTTCGCGCGGAAAGTGGCCTTTGATCACCGCGCAGCCCCGACGCTTAATGGCCGCGCGCTGGGCATCGCTCACGGTTCCCTCGGCGATATCGCGGAACGGAATGGTTGGCCAGACCTCCTGGCCTGCGGCTTTCAGCGTCTCAATTTCCTGCAGGCGCTCGCTGATGCGCGCTGAGAGCTTATCGAACACCGCCTGGACGTCGCCGATTTGCGCCCGCAGCGCCTGCTTCATCTGGCGAATCGCCGCTTTGTGGTCGGCGGGGAGTGTTTCGTGGGTCGGGAGAGCAGCCATAATAACCTCGCTGTATCTTTCATTCGAAAGTATTAAATCTTACAAACGTTAATTTAAGTTAAAATGGAGTTAATGCAAGTTTAAAATCTTGCTGCGGCGCACAAAATGGACAAGCCGGGGCGTGCAGCCCCGGAGAGAGGTCAATCGTTGAAGGGAGCGCTGTTATCGAGGACGGCCTGAATGACGTTCAGCGCGCCGTCATGGTTATTATCGTCGGTCGCGTATCCGGCGATAGCCTTAATGCTGTCGGCGGCGTTACCCATGGCGAAAGCGTATTTCACCAGCTTCAGCATTTCGGCGTCGTTGCCGCTGTCGCCGATGGCCACGCACTGCTGCGGCGACAGGTTCCAGCGCTTGAGCAGGCGGCTGATGCCGTTGGCTTTATGCAGGCCGGGAATAATCAAATCGACAAAGCCAAAGCCGCTGGTGACCGGCTTCATAATGCCGTCGAGCGACACGTGCAGTTTATCGATCAGCTGCGGGATCTCACTGTCCGGCAGGTTCAGAGAGAATTTGAACAGCGTATCGTCGATGGCGTGATAGTCGCTTACCCGCTGCAGACGGTGGTAGTGCTTTGACATCAGGTCGACGAAGGCATCCGGGGCGTTATCGCTGACGTAAGCGCTCTGCAGGCCGCAGGCGACGAAGTTTAGCTGCGGATCTTTGAGTAGTTCGCCAATCACCACCTGCGATTCGTGGCGGGTCAGTTCGCCGTGGAACAGCTGCTTACCATGCGCAAAGACCAGCGCGCCGTTTTCGGCGACGAACGAGATCTGCTCGCGGATCTCCGGGAAGAAGGAGATCAGCTGATAGTACTGGTTGCCGCTGGCGACAACGAATTCAATGCCGCGCTGCTGCAGCTGGGCGAATTGCGCCAGAAACCGTGCACGATCGTAGGTTTTGGCGTCATTGAGAAAAGTTCCGTCCATATCGGTGACGATAACTTTAACGGTCATAAGGGGGTGCTCCTGGCTTAACTTCGACCAGTAACATTCTAATTACAATGTGATGGGGAGCACAAATTTATTTCGAATGAAAGTTCATGCATTCAGAAAATGCCGGGAGGCGGCGTTGCCTTTCCCGGCCTGCAGGACAGGGAAGGCCCGCTAAGCGTCGCGCCAGCGGGCCTGAGGGGTTAGAGCGTATGCTCGGTACGGGCGATGATATCGTCCTGGGTATCCGGCGACAGGGCGGTAAAGAACGCCGAGTACCCGGCGACGCGCACCACCAAATCGCGGTACTGGTCGGGGTGTTTCTTCGCCTCCAGCAGCGTGTCGCGCGAGACAATGTTGTACTGGATATGCCAGCCTTTATGCACCTCGAAGAAGGTGCGCAGCAGCACCATCAGCTTCTGCTTATCGGACTCGTTCTCCAGGGTGGACGGATTCAGCTTCTGATTAAGCAGCACGCCGCCGAGGATCGCCCCGGTGGGCAGTTTACCCACCGAACTGATGACCGCCGTCGGCCCCAGATGGTCGGTTCCGGAAGCCGGGCTGGCCCCTTCCGCCAGCGGGGTGTGCGCTTTACGGCCATCCGGCGTCGCCATGGTCTGCGCGCCGAACGGCACGTTGGCGGAGATAGACGACGTGCCGGCGTAATAGTTGCCGCCGATCGGGCCGCGGCCATAGCGCGGGTTGTGATACTGCTTCAGCTCGTCGATATAGGTCTGGTAGGCCCGCGCCAGCAACGTGTCCACGCTGTCATCATCGTTACCGTACTTCGGCGCGCCGTTGATCAACCGCTGGCGCAGCTGCTCGTGGGTCAGGCCGTCGAAATCTTCCGCCAGCGCCTTCGCCAGCTCCTGCTGGCCGATAACGCCCTGATCGAAGACCAGCTTTTTCACCGCCGCCAGGCTGTTGCCGAGGTTGGCGATGCCCACCTGCAGACCGGACACCCAGTCATATTTCGCGCCGCCTTGCTTGATACTCTTCGCCCGTTCGATGCAGTCGTCCACCAGCGCCGAACAGAGAATATCGTGGACGTTCTCTTCCAGCATGGTATCGACCACGTACTCAATCTCAATCGACTTACGGGTGTAGTAGCGGATCTGGCGGTCCCAGTCGGCCAGCACCTCGTCGAAGTTAGCGAAGTTGCCTTTCGACAGGGCGTGCTCCTGCGGCAGAAACACCTGGCCGCTGGTGGCATCGCGGCCGCCTTCCAGCGTCGCCAGCATCACCCGCGCGAAGTTGATAAAGCTCATGCCGGTGCAGCGATAGCCCCATTTGCCGCCGACCGCGGTTTCGATACAGCCGATGGCCGCATAATCGTAGGCGTCCTGCGGCTCAATACCCAGCTTGATAAATTCCGGGATCACGATTTCGTCGTTATTAAACGCTGGCATACCGAAGCCGCAGCGGATCACCTGGACGCAGGCGTCGAGGAAATCGTTGCTCATTCCGGCGTGGTAGCGCACGCTGAGGTTCGGCTGGGTCGAACGCAGACGACCGCAGGATTCCAGGATGGCATACGACAGCGGGTTGACCGCGTCCTGCGGCTGGCCATCCACCAGGTTCTGGCCGCCGATGGTGACGTTCTGATACAGCGGGCTGCCGGCCGAGGCCTTGGAGTGCGAGCCGGAGCGGATCTTGTTAACCTCCAGCAGCTTCAGCCAGCAGCTGTGCAGCAGCTCAATGGCCTGTTCGCGATCCAACGATTGCTGCAGCTCAACGTCGCGGCGGTAGTACGGATAGAGGTACTGGTCCATGCGGCCAAACGAGACCGAGTGGCCATTGGATTCAATCTGCAGGATCAGCTGAATGAAGTAGCACAGCTGCAGCGCCTGCCAGAAGGTCTTCGGCGGCTCATGGGCGATGATGTCGCAGTTTTCGGCAATCGTCAGCAGCTCCTCGCGGCGTGCGTCACGGGATTCTGCCGTCGCCATCTCGCGCGCCAGCGCGGCGAAGCGTTTGCTGTGGTCGCTGACCGCCGCCAGCACAATATCAATCGCTTTCAGGAATTGTTCGCCGTGCAGGTCTTCCAGCACCGTCAGATTGATGCGCGACCGGCGTTCGGCGACTTTCGCGCGCAGGCCGTCCAGGCCTTTCTCCAGCAGCAGCGGGTAGTTGACCGCCAGGTGGGCGTCGCCGGAGGTCATATTGCCCTCTGCCTTAATAATGCCGGTGGCGAGCAGCGCTTTCTGCTCATCGGTAAACATGCCGTAGCAGCGGTCCTGTACGGTCTGGCCGCGCCACCACGGGCACACTTCATGCAGCACGCGCTTGTTCTCTTCGCTGACCGCGAAGCCGGCGCCGGGGCGGTCGGCGAGATCGTCGATCTCTTTTTCGATCCAGCTGACGGTGTATTCCGGGAAGATCGGCGCGGCGCGCACTTCGCTGGCCTGGTTGCCGACGATCAGCTCATCGTGCTTGATCCAGATGGTGCGCTCGGCAAGGTGATGCGCCAGCGCCAGGGCACGACGCACCGGGATTGGCTTATCAAGATGCTGCTGATACATCTCGGTGTAGTGGCGGGCGCGTTCGGTACAGACCGGTGGCTTGACAATATGCACCAGCGCCATTTTATGGGCCTGGATGCGGGCGCTGAGGGTGTTGAGTTTCAGAGTCGTCATAAGGTTATCCTCGTAAGATCGCCATTAGCCCCTTGCTCCGCGCATAATCCTGCGCAAAGGCGAGCAGCTCGGGAGCATCCAGCGGTTTATCCGGTGCGGTGTAGGGCTGACTGAGTAACTGGTATTTATTCATTCCCAGCGTGTGGTAGGGCAGGAAATGGATTTCGCTGACCCGCAGGCGGTCGGCGGCAAAATCAGTGATGGCGGTGATGTCGGCTTCGCTGGCGTTGAATCCCTGGATCAGCGGCACGCGAATAATCATGTTTTTCCCCGCCTGCGCCAGACGCTGCAGGTTGTCCAGCACCCGGCGGGCGCTGCCGTCGGTCCACTGCCGGAAAACGGCCTCGTCGACATGCTTCAGGTCGGCGAGAAACAGGTCGACAAAGGGTAAAGACGGTTCAATGTATTTCCACGGCACGTGCAGGCAGGTTTCCACGGCGGTGTGAATGCCTGCCTGATGACTGGCTTCGAACAGCGCTTGCGCCAGCGTTGGGTTCATAAAGGGTTCGCCGCCGGAAAGAGTGATGCCGCCGCCGCTGCGATCGTAGAATGGTTTATCACGCAGCACCGTCGCCATGATCTCCTCGACGCTCTTCTCCTCGCCGCACACCGTGAGCGCGGTGGTGGGGCAGCAGTCGCGCAGCTCGGCGATATGGCTGTCGTTAACGTTTTGCCGGTGAATGATCAGGCCATCGAGGGTGCGGGTGATAACCGCCGGCGCCGCCTGCTGGCACAGCTCGCAGCCGGCCAGGCACAGCCGCGGGTCATACAGCAGATCTTCGCTACGGGCGCGGCTCTCCGGGTTCTGACACCAGCGGCAGCCCAGCGAGCAGCCTTTCAGGAAGACGACGGTGCGGATCCCTGGGCCGTCATGGGTGGAATAGCGCTGGATATTGAAGATCATGGCTTACCCTCTTTTTTTGCGTATGAATATAAAAACACTTTCGAATGAAAGTTATATTGACGCAAATCAACAAGCGGGATGGGGATAAGTCAGAGGGGAGAAAATAACGAGAGCGGTCACAAAACCACCGGCGACTCTCGTCGCCGGTAGGGGGATTAGTGCGAGCCGCATACCTCGCACTGCGGGTGGCGCATCAGCTTCATTTCACGAAACTGGCAGGTCATGGCGTCGTACATCACGATTTTTCCGCTGGCGGGCGTGCCGTAGCCAGTCAGCAGCTTAATGGCCTCCATCGCCTGCAGAGAACCGATAGTGCCCACCAGCGGGGCCATCACGCCGGCTTCGACGCAGGTGAGGGCATTTTCGCCAAACAGGCGGCTCAGGCAGCGGTAGCAGGGTTCGCCCTGCTGATAGGTGAAGACGCTGATCTGCCCCTCCATGCGGATCGCCGCCCCGGAAACCAGCGGGGTTTGGTGGCGGAAGCAGCCGGCGTTGAGCTGGTTACGGATGGCGACGTTGTCGGTGCAGTCGAGCACCAGATCGTGCCCGGCAATCTGCGCCGCCAGCGCCGGTTCGTCCAGTAAGGCATTGAGCGGCACCAGATGAACGTGCGGATTTATGCGCGCCAGCGCCTCGCGGGCGGAATTCACCTTAGGCTGGCCGAGGGTGGCATCGCTGTGCAGCGTCTGGCGCTGCAGATTGGAGAACGAGACGGTGTCGAAATCGAGCAGGGTGAGCTGCCCCACCCCGGCGGCGGCCAGATACTGCGCGGCGGCGCAGCCAAGCCCGCCGAGGCCGACCACCAGCACCCGAGCGGCCTTTAGCCGCTCCTGGCCGTCAAAATCAAAACCGCGCAAAACAATCTGCCGGTTATAGCGCAGCATCTCTTCATCGCTCAGCTCCACGGCCATTACAGCCCCCCAAACAGATGGCTGAACGGTTCGACGTCGACCCATTCGCCCGCTTCAACGTGGCCGCGCTCGCGCTCCAGCACGATAAAGCAGTTGCCGAGGCTGAAAGAGCTGAAAATGTGCGAGCCCTGATGGCCGGTGGTGGTCACCACCAGCTCGCCGTCCGGGTTGCGCTGCAGAATACCGCGTTGAAAATCGAGGCGGCCCGGCGACTTTTTCAGTCGCGTGGCGGCGCGTACCCGCAGGCGGGTTGCCTGAAGCGGGCCGTACTTGCCCGAGAGCTTCGCCAGCAGCGGCTGCACCAGCTGACAGAAGGTGACGGTGGCGGAAACCGGGTTGCCCGGCAGGCCGCAGAACCAGCTGCTGCTGAGCTTGCCGAAGGCGAAGGGTTTGCCCGGCTTGATCGCCAGCTTCCAGAAGCCGATCTCCCCCAGCTCTTCAAGAATGGTTTTGGTGTAGTCGGCCTCGCCCACCGAGACGCCCCCGGAGCTGATGACCACGTCGGCCTGCTGGTCGGCGGCGATAAAGGCTTCACGCAGTTGCGCCGGATCGTCAGGAATAATGCCGAGGTTAATGACCTCGCAGCCCAGCTGTTCGAGCATCAGATGCACCGCCAGGCGGTTGGTATCGTAAATCTGGCCGTCGCCGAGCGGTTGACCCGGCAGCTGCAGCTCATCGCCGGTCGAGAAGACCGCGACGCGAAGCTTGCGCACCACCTCGACGTCGGCAATGCCCAGCGAGGCCAGTACCGGCAGCTCGGCTACCGTCAGGGGCGTTCCCGCCGGGAAGACCACCGCGCCATGGGCGATATCTTCTCCGCGGCGGCGAATATGCTGCCCGGCTTTCACCGGCGCGGTAAAGCGCACGCCGGCGTCGGTCTGTTCAGTCTCTTCCTGCATGACTACCGCGTCGCAGCCTGCAGGCACCGGCGCGCCGGTCATAATGCGGATACAGGTGCCGGTGGGCCAGGCGTCGTGAAACGGCTGGCCGGCGAAGGCCTTCCCGGCGACCGGCAGGGCCGCGCCGTCGCGAAGGTCGCTCAACCGGACGGCATAGCCATCCATCGCCGCGTTATCAAAGCCGGGGACATCCAGCGGGGAGATAATGTCATGGGCGGTAACGCGCGCGAAGGCCTGCAACAGCGGTACAGTTTCCGTGGCGCTCAGCGGCGTAATACGATCGAGCATCTGGGTGAGGGCTGTGTCGAGCGGCATCAGTCCGGCGGTAAAATCCATGGGTCACTCCTGCGGGCAAAACGGCGAAAACGCCTATTATGGCAGAAAAGCGGCGCGGGCTGTATGCCACCTGGGTACGAGGCTTTACATCGCCCGCCGCTCTTTCTATATTCAAAAATTGTATAAGACATTCAGCAATATAATGATATCAATACCCTTATTCCTGACGTGACCGGCGCCGCGACGCGCTACGACAGGGCGGGGGCTATCCACTTCATCGTTAAGGACTGGCGAAATGGGCAAGGCGGTTATAGCAATTCACGGCGGCGCAGGGGCGATTTCTCGCGCGCAGATGACGCCGGAGCGGGAGCGGGAGTACGTGGCGGCGCTGTCGGCTATCGTCGAAAGCGGACAGAAAATGTTGGCTGCGGGCGCCAGTGCGCTGGATGCCGTGACCGAGGCCGTCCGTCTGCTGGAGGAGTGTCCGCTGTTTAACGCCGGGATCGGCTCGGTATTTACCCACGATCAAACCCACGAACTGGACGCCTGCGTGATGGACGGCTACAGCCTGCAGGCGGGGGCGGTGGCCGGGGTCAAACATTTACGTAATCCGGTGCTGGCGGCGCGTCTGGTGCTGGAGAAGAGCCCGCACGTGCTGCTGATCGGCGAGGGGGCGGAAAATTTCGCCTTCTCCCACGGAATGGCGCGCGTCGATAACGATCTCTTTTCCACCCCCGAGCGCCTGCTGCAGCTGCAGGAGGCGAAAGCGGGTGGGGAGATCATCCTTGACCACCATGCCGCTCCGCTCGACGAACGCCAGAAAATGGGCACCGTCGGGGCGGTGGCGCTCGATCTGGCCGGCAATCTGGCGGCGGCGACCTCCACCGGCGGCATGACCAACAAACTGCCCGGACGCGTTGGCGACAGCCCGCTGCCGGGCGCGGGGTGCTACGCCAACAACGCCAGCGTGGCGGTCTCCTGCACCGGCACCGGCGAAGTCTTTATGCGTACTCTGGCGGCCTACGATATCGCCGCTCTGATGGAGTACGGTCAGCTCAGTCTCTATTCTGCCTGCGAGCGGGTGGTGATGGAGAAGCTGCCGGCCCTCGGCGGCAGCGGCGGACTGATTGCCGTCGATCGCGAAGGCAACGTCGTTTTACCGTTTAACAGCGAAGGCATGTACCGCGCCTGGTGCTATGCCGGCGATACGCCGACCATTGGCATTTATCGCGAATAGAACAAGGGAGAGGGAGAGTGCCGCAAACTCACGAAACGGATACCTGCGAAGTACTGGTGGTGCGCAACCTGAACGTGGCGTTTCGCCAGCAGGATGCGCCAGAGGTGCAGGCCGTGCGTCAGCTTTCCTTCAGCCTGCGCCGCGGCGAGACGCTGGCGATTGTCGGGGAGTCTGGTTCGGGAAAATCGGTCACCGCTCTGGCGCTGATGCGTCTGCTTGACGCCGCCAGCAGCGAGGTGAGCAGCGAGGGGCTGTGGCTGCGACGGCGCAACCGGCAGGTGATCGCGCTCAATGAGCAATCGGAGGCCGAAATGCGCCGGGTACGCGGCGCGGACCTGGCGATGATTTTTCAGGAGCCGATGACTTCGCTGAACCCGGTGTTCACCATCGGCGAGCAGATCGCCGAATCCCTGCGTCTGCACCAGGGGCTGGGGCGCGAAGAGGCGCTGCGCGCGGCAAAAAAGATGCTCGACCAGGTGCGTATTCCCCAGGCGGAAGAGATGCTCTCACGCTATCCGCACCAGCTCTCCGGCGGCATGCGCCAGCGGGTGATGATCGCCATGGCGCTCTCCTGTCGGCCGGCGGTGCTGATTGCCGACGAGCCGACCACGGCGCTGGATGTCACCATCCAGGCGCAAATTTTGCAACTTATCGCCGTCCTGCAAAAGGAGATGGCGATGGGGGTAATCTTTATCACCCATGACATGGGGGTGGTGGCCGATATCGCCGATCGGGTGCTGGTCATGTATCGCGGCGAGGCGGTGGAGACCGGCAGCGTCGAGGAGATTTTCCGTTCACCGCAGCACCCTTATACGCAGTCGCTGCTGGCGGCGGTCCCCCGGCTGGGGGAGATGCGCGGTCGGGATCTGCCGCGCCGCTTTCCGCTGCCGGGGCAGCCGCTGGCGGAGACAGAAACGCCAGACACGGTGGTGGCGGGGGAGCCGATTCTGCAGGTGCGCGATCTGGTGGCCCGTTTCCCGGTGCGCGGCGGGCTGCTCAATCGCGTGACGCGCGAAGTGCATGCGGTGGAGAAGGTGAGTTTTGATCTCTGGCCGGGAGAGACCCTCTCTCTGGTGGGGGAGTCCGGCTGCGGCAAGTCGACCACCGGCCGGGCGCTGCTGAGGCTGGTTGAGACCCAGGGCGGCACCATTACCTTCGACGGTCAGCGGATCGATACCCTCTCCGGCAGCAAGCTGCAGTCCCTGCGGCGCAATATTCAGTTTATTTTTCAGGATCCTTACGCCTCGCTCGATCCGCGCCAGACGGTCGGCGATTCGATTATGGAGCCGCTGCGGGTGCATGGCCTGCTGGACAGGGAGGCGGCGCGCGAGCGGGTCGCCTGGCTGCTGAAGCGCGTGGGGCTGCAGCCGGAGCATGCCTGGCGCTACCCCCACGCCTTTTCCGGCGGCCAGCGGCAGCGGATCTGCATTGCCCGCGCGTTGGCGCTGAATCCGAAGGTGGTGATTGCCGATGAGTCGGTGTCGGCCCTGGATGTCTCCATTCGTGCGCAGATTATCAATCTGATGCTCGACCTGCAGCGCGAGATGGGCATCGCGTTTCTGTTTATTTCCCATGATATGGCGGTGGTGGAGCGCATCAGCCACCGCGTGGCGGTGATGTATCGCGGCCGGATAGTCGAAATCGGCCCGCGCCGCGCAGTGTTTGAAAACCCGCAGCACCCCTATACCCGTAAGCTCATGGCTGCCGTACCGGTGGCCGACCCGGCCTACCGTCATCCGCAGCGGGTCCTGCTGTCTGATGACGTCCCGGGCAATATCTATAAGCGGGGCGAGGAGATCGCCAGCCCGCCATTGCAGCAAGTTGGGCCGGGCCACTTCGTCGCCCGCGACGCCGCCGACGTGCTGGGCAGAACATAACAACACATAACGCACCTTTTCAGGAGAACACGATGACACAACCTGTTTCACGCAAATGGTGGCTGGCGCTGAGTATCGCGGCGGCCCTGGCGAGCGCCCCCGCTTTTGCCGCCAAAGATGTGGTGGTGGCGGTCGGGTCTAACTTCACGACGCTCGACCCCTATGATGCTAACGATACTCTGTCGCAGGCGGTGGCGAAGTCCTTTTATCAAGGCCTGTTCGGCCTTGATAAAGAGATGAAGCTGCAAAATGTCCTTGCCGAGAGCTACACCGTGTCGCCGGATGGCCTGGTGTACACCATCAAGCTGCACAGCGGGGTGAAATTCCAGGATGGCACCGACTTTAACGCCGAGGCGGTCAAGGCTAACCTCGACCGCGCCAGCAACCCGGAAAACCATCTCAAGCGCTATAACCTGTATAAAAATATCGCCAGCACCGAGGCGGTTGATCCGACCACGGTGAAAATCACCCTCAAACAGCCGTTCTCGGCGTTTATTAATATTCTCGCCCATCCGGCGACAGCGATGATTTCGCCGACGGCGCTGAAAAAATATGGCAAGGATATCGGCTTCCACCCGGTGGGCACCGGGCCGTATAAGCTCGATACCTGGAACCAGACCGACTTCGTGAAGGTCAGCAAGTTCGATGGCTACTGGCAGCCGGGGCTGCCGAAGCTGGATTCCATTACCTGGCGACCGGTGGTCGATAACAATACCCGGGCGGCGATGCTGCAGACCGGCGAGGCGCAGTTTGCCTTCCCGATCCCCTACGAGCAGGCGCCGCTGCTGGCGAAAAACAGCAAACTGGAGCTGGTGGCCAGTCCGTCGATCATGCAGCGTTACATCAGCATGAACGTGACGCAGAAACCGTTCGATAATCCGAAGGTGCGCGAAGCGATCAACTACGCCATCAACCGCCAGGCGCTGGTCAAGGTGGCGTTTGCCGGCTATGCCACCCCGGCGACCGGCGTGGTGCCGCCATCGATTGCCTACGCTCAGAGCTATCCCGCGTGGCCTTACGATCCGGCGAAAGCGCGCCAGCTGCTAAAAGAGGCCGGCTACCCCAACGGGTTTAGCACTACGCTGTGGTCGTCACATAACCACAGCACCGCGCAGAAAGTGCTGCAGTTTACCCAGCAGCAGTTGGCGCAGGTGGGCATAAAGGCGCAGGTGACGGCGATGGACGCCGGTCAGCGGGCGGCGGAAGTGGAAGGTAAAGGGCAGAAAGAGAGCGGGGTACGGATGTTCTATACCGGCTGGTCCGCCTCCACTGGCGAAGCCGACTGGGCGCTGTCGCCGCTGTTTGCTTCCCAAAACTGGCCGCCGACCCTGTTCAACACCGCTTTTTACAGCAACCCGCAGGTGGATAGCGCGCTGAGCGAGGCGCTGAAAACCACCGATCCGCAAGAGAAAACCAAACTCTACAAAGCGGCGCAGGATATTATCTGGAAAGAGTCGCCGTGGGTGCCGCTGGTGGTGGAGAAACTGGTCTCCGCCCACAGCAAGAACCTCACCGGCTTCTATATCCAGCCGGACACCGGCTTCAGCTTCGAACAGGCAGATTTAACACCGTGAAGGTCGAGATGATGCCCTCCGGCGCTAGTGGGCGGAGGGCGGTTTTTACGCGGGGCGGGTTGTGGAGGTACGATGCTCAACTATGTGATTAAGCGCCTGCTGGGGCTGATCCCCACCCTGCTAATCGTCGCGGTGCTGGTGTTTCTCTTCGTCCATATGCTGCCCGGCGACCCGGCGCGGCTGATTGCCGGACCAGAGGCCGATGCCCAGGTGGTGGCGATGGTGCGCCAGCAGCTGGGGCTTGACCAGCCGCTGCACGTCCAGTTCTGGCACTACATCACCAACGTGCTGCGCGGCGATTTTGGCATGTCCATGGCCTCGCGGCGTCCCGTTGCCAGTGAGATAGCCAGCCGCTTTATGCCCACCCTGTGGCTGACGCTGGCCAGCATGAGCTGGGCAGTGCTGTTTGGCATGGCGGTGGGGATCGCGGCGGCGGTGTGGCGCAATCGCTGGCCTGACCGTCTGGGAATGGCGCTGGCGGTGAGCGGTATTTCGTTTCCGGCCTTTGCCCTCGGCATGTTGCTGATGCAGGTGTTTTCGGTTGAGCTGGGCTGGCTGCCGACGGTGGGCGCCGACAGCTGGCGGCACTATATTTTGCCGTCGCTGACCCTCGGCGCGGCGGTGGCGGCGGTGATGGCGCGCTTTACCCGCGCGTCGTTCGTCGATGTGCTGCATGAAGACTATATGCGTACCGCCCGGGCGAAAGGGGTGAGCGAAACGCGGGTGGTGCTCAAGCATGGTCTGCGCAATGCGATGATCCCGGTGGTCACCATGATGGGGCTGCAGTTCGGTTTCCTGCTCGGCGGCTCGATCGTCGTGGAGAAGGTCTTCAACTGGCCGGGGCTGGGGCGACTGCTGGTCGATTCGGTAGAAATGCGCGATTACCCGGTGATTCAGGCGGAAGTGCTGCTCTTTTCGCTGGAGTTTATTCTTATCAATTTAGTGGTGGATGTGCTGTACGCGGCCATAAACCCGGCTATCAGGTATAAGTAAGGTGCGATTGCTTAACTGGAGAAGGCAGGCGGCGCTGAACGCCATACCGGGCATCAGGCCCGGCGAGATCCATACCCCCTGGCATGAGTTCTGGCGGCGCTTTCGGCGTCAGCCGGTGGCCATGGGCGCCGGTATTTTCGTGCTGTTGCTGATTGCGGTGGCCATCGTCGCCCCATGGATAGCGCCGTACGATGCGGAAAATTATTTCGACTACGACCGGCTTAACGAGGGGCCTTCGCTGGTGCACTGGTTCGGTGTCGACTCTTTGGGGCGCGATATTTTCAGCCGGGTGCTGGTGGGGGCGCAGATCTCGCTGGCCGCGGGGGTGCTGGCGGTGCTGATTGGCGCGGCCATCGGCACGGTGCTTGGGCTGCTGGCCGGCTACTATGAGGGCTGGTGGGACCGGCTGATTATGCGTCTGTGCGACGTGCTGTTCGCCTTTCCGGGGATCCTGCTGGCGATCGCGGTGGTCGCCGTCATGGGTAGCGGGATGGCCAACGTGATTATCGCCGTGGCGATCTTCTCGATCCCGGCGTTCGCCCGGCTGGTGCGGGGCAACACCCTGGTATTAAAGCAGCAGACCTTTATTGAATCGGCGCGCAGCATTGGCGCCAGCGATGCCACCATCCTCTTCCACCACATCCTGCCGGGGACGGTGTCGTCGATCGTGGTTTATTTCACCATGCGCATTGGGGTATCGATTATTTCGGCGGCCAGTCTGTCGTTTCTCGGTCTCGGCGCGCAGCCGCCCACGCCGGAGTGGGGCGCGATGCTCAACGAGGCGCGGGCGGATATGGTGATGTCCCCGCACGTGGCGCTGTTTCCGGCGGTGGCGATTTTCGTGACCGTGCTGGCGTTTAATCTGCTGGGGGATGGCCTGCGCGATGCGCTGGATCCGAAGTTAAAGGGGTAGGGTGAGGGAAAGCACCGCCGTGCGGTGCTTTATATTATTTGTGGCTTCAGCGCACATTACGCTCCCGGTTAATCTTCTGCGTTATGTCTCTCATAGCGCAGGGAGCGCACAGGGGGCGGCCAGTCGCCGCCGCCCCCTGTACCCCCGGGCTCCGGCCAGCAACATCGCCACTGCGTGGTGCCTTCGACTTATCCCTGCAGGCTTCGGGTCGGGCCGAGGCAGCGTCCCTGCAAAACACGGCCCTCAGCCCGCATCCATGCGGGCTGCCCCGGCCTTCCGGGAACGTCTCAGCGATGTTGAGGCCGCCAGCACCGGCAGTTTCAGCGGCCCCATGTCCGGCGGCGATTCACATATTGGGACTGGACCCCGTAGGCCGGGTAAGCGTAGCGCCACCCGGCAAAATAACGGCGCAACAGGGTTGCCTGGAAGGTCATCAACGCTTGCCCGGCAGCGCTGCGCTTGCGCGGGCCTGGGGGGGGAGCCTACGGGAGGACCCCGTAGGCTGGGAATGCACTAAGCCGCTATCCGGGAAGCTGGACTAGACCCGGGTTCCCCACAGGTCGTATTCGTCGGCGTGCTCGACTTTCACCCGCACCACGTCACCCGGCTTAACGCCGGTTTCGCCGTTCAGGTAGACCGCGCCGTCGATTTCCGGGGCGTCGGCCATGCTGCGGCCAATGGCGCCTTCTTCATCAACTTCATCCACCAGCACCAGGATTTCGCGACCCACTTTTTCCTGCAGACGCTCGGCAGAGATCTGCTGCTGCAGCTGCATAAAGCGGTTCCAGCGCTCCTCTTTCACCTCTTCCGGCACCTGATCCGCCAGCTCATTGGCGGTGGCGCCTTCAACCGGGCTGTACTTGAAGCAGCCGACGCGGTCGAGACGCGCCTCTTTCAGGAAGTCGAGCAGCATCTGGAAATCTTCTTCCGTTTCCCCCGGGAAGCCCACGATAAAGGTGGAGCGCAGGGTCAGATCCGGGCAGATTTCACGCCACTGCTTGATGCGCGCCAGCTGACGGTCCGCGGAACCTGGACGCTTCATCAGCTTCAGGATGCGCGGGCTGGCGTGCTGCAGCGGAATATCGAGGTACGGCAGAATTTTGCCTTCTGCCATCAGCGGGATCACATCGTCAACGTGCGGGTACGGGTAGACATAGTGCAGGCGCACCCAGATGCCGAGCTTCGCCAGCTCTTCGCACAGGCTGACCATGCTGGTCTTCACCGGCATACCGTTGTGGAAACCGGTGCGGTGCTTGACGTCGACGCCGTAGGCGGAGGTGTCCTGCGAAATCACCAGCAGCTCTTTCACGCCAGCGTCAGCGAGGCGTTTGGCTTCCGCCAGCACTTCGCCAATCGGACGGCTCACCAGGTCGCCGCGCATGGACGGAATAATGCAGAAGGTGCAGCGATGGTTGCAGCCTTCAGAAATTTTTAAGTAGGCGTAGTGGCGCGGCGTCAGCTTAACGCCCTGTTCCGGCACCAGGCTCAGGAACGGGTTGTGCTTCGGCTTTGGCGTATAGTGGTGGACGTGCTCCAGCACCTGCTCATAGCTGTGCGGACCGGTGATCTCCAGCACCTTCGGGTGCACTTCACGGATCTGATCCTCTTTTGCGCCGAGACAGCCGGTGACGATCACTTTGCCGTTCTCTTTCAACGCTTCGCCGATCGCTTCCAGCGATTCCTGCACAGCGCTGTCGATAAAGCCGCAGGTATTAACGATCACCATATCGGCGTTGTCGTAGGTAGGAACGACGTCATAACCTTCGGTACGCAGTTCGGTCAGGATACGCTCTGAGTCCACGAGGTTTTTCGGGCAGCCCAGGGAGACGAAGCCGATTTTCGGCTGGTGCGTGACATTGCTCATAGCTTAAAAAGTGTTCAATTATTGGAATGGTCAGGGCAGGAATTCTACAGATCTTTGCGAAAAAGAGTATAGCTCCGTCACGGTTAATGGTGAAAAAGCGCACCCAGCCCTGCCTTTCATGCCCCTGCCGCTAAAGCGGATCCCGCACGCCCCGGAGCAGAGGGGCGGGAAACGCTTCCGGCAAGCCGTGCGCGCAAGCGGCGATTCACGCCCGGCGTTGCTGCCGGGCAGAGACTTATTGCGCCGGGGTGACGGCTCCGGAGGGGGCGGCGCCGGGCTTTTTCGGCTCGCGCTTATCCTGCAGCGTGAAGACAGAGATCAAAGTAAAGAGCCCGGCGATGCCGCCGAGGATCAGATAGGTGTCGGCGAAGCCAATAGTATCGTACAGATAGCCAGCCAGCGGGGAGTAAATGGCGGTGGCGATCGAGGCGACAAACAGCACCAGTAAATAGACTGTCGAAGAGAGCTTGTGGTCGAAGTTGGCGGCGATGAATTTAAAGACCGACACCAGAATTAACGGTTTCTCCAGGGCATGCATCATTTTTACTGCGCCAATCCACACCGGGCCAAGAGGCACCGCCGAACCAACAATACGTACCGACATGATCAGCCCGGCAATGATCAGCGCCCACTTGGCGCCGGTCCGGTTAACAAACCACGGCATCAGGCATAAGAACAGCGTTTCGCCGCACACCTGAATGGAGGCGAGGATCCCATACCAGCGGTTGCCTTCCTCCGGCGTCGGGAACTGTTGCGAAAAGTACTGGGCAAACTGCTGATCGTAGGTGTCATAAATCTGCGTGACGAACAGGGTAAAGAGCAGCAGCATCCAGAACTGACCATTCTTCGCCAGCTCGAGGGCATGGGAGACCTTCAGCGATTCGCTTCGCGCTACATCGGCGTCGGTTAATTCAATTTTGGTCAGCATAAAGCAGATGGCGGCGATGACGATGGCGAGGCTGGCGAGCCAGAAGGCCAGATTAGGATTGCTGTCGATATATTTACCCACAATCCAGGCCGCCGCTGCCCAGCCTAACGAGCCCCACATCCGCACCCGACCGTATTCGAACTGGTAGCGACGGGAAATCTTATCGATGTAAGAGTCGATCACCCCGCAGCCGGAGTTAAAGATGATCCCCAGATAGATCCCCCCCAGCAGCGCGCCGAACCAGAAATTGTGCACCAGCAGCGGCGCGTAAACATAGATAAAGAAGGGGCCCACCGGCAGGAGCAGGGCGACCAGCAGCCAGATAAGCCGTTTTTTCAGGCCGAACTTGTCGGAGATAAAGCCGAAGAAAGGCTGCATCAGCAGGGCGATAAAGGCGTTGACCGAGTAGAGCAGGCCGGTCTTCGTGGCGCTGATGCCAAGATGCTGGGTGGTCCAAATGACAAAGAAAGCCATGGTCGACGACCAGGCGAACAGGTAGAGGAAATCGAAAAGACTCAACAGAAGGTAGTTTCTTTTACCGGGCGTCATGGTTCAGTTCCTTGCAAACGGGCAGAGAGATTATCAGCGAACCGCGGCCGCGGTCGCTGTTTTTATTAAATGTTATACGTATTACATTAATGATTTGTTATGGCATTCTGTCTGACGATCGTGCAATAGCGTCTGCGTTATAATGTGATCATTGCAGCACTATTTTGGCCACTTAATGGCGATTATGGCGATTTTGTTTCTTCGTGAAATTAAATGTGATCGTGTGACATTATTTTTGTTGTAGACCTGACAAAGCGGCAAGGTTGTCAAATTGTAAAGGGTGTTAAAGTCTTGGGAATAATTGACCTGGCGCATCATTTTGTACAAAAAATAACCGTATTATGGATAGGGTAAAGGACGACAGAGGAGGAACCGTGATGACCGTTGACAGACTATACCGCCACCTTTTGCAGAAGCTCATTAACGCCAATATCGATATTGACGCCTATCTGCAGCTGCGGAAGGCCAAAGGCTACATGTCAGTCAGCGAAAATGACCATCTGCGTGAAAACTTGTTTGAGCTTTGCCGTGAAATGCGTGCCCAGGCGCCGCGCCTGCAGCATGTCATTTCACCGGAGGAAAAGGATGCCCTTCGTTTGGCCGGCGAGTCCGTCGCCGCCGCTGCAGTATGCCTGATGAGCGGGCATCATGATTGTCCGCTGTACATCGCTGTTAACGTAGAGAAGCTAGAACGCTGTCTGACAGGATTGACTTCAAATATTCATAAATTGAATAAATTGTCGCCAATTCCTCATGCCTGATCGGCTGAAACCCAGGGGAAGTGGATGCTTCCCCTGTTAAAGGTTATGTAAAAATCCCCGCGCAAATTTCCCCGCTGGCTACCCTTTAGCGCAGAGCTGACGAAAGGAGAATGCCATGCGTCCGATCCCGCTGCTGTTGCTATTGAGCGCCCTGTCGTTGCCGGCCCTGAGCCAGGCCGCGGCGCGGGTGGAGGTATTGCAGAACCGGCTGGCCCATCCGTGGAGCCTGGCATTTCTCCCCGGCGACCAGGGCATGTTGATTACCCTGCGTGGCGGCGAGCTCAAGCGCTGGCAGCCGGGTAAAGGCCTGTCGGCGCCGATAGCCGGCGTGCCGCAGGTGTGGGCCAACGGCCAGGGGGGCTTACTGGACGTGGCGCTGGCCCCGGATTTCGCGCAGTCGCGGCGGGTGTGGCTAAGCTATGCGGAAAGCGACGCCAGCGGCAAAGCGGGCACCGCGGTGGGCTACGGGCAGTTGAGCCAGGATGCCACTCAACTGACGAATTTCA
This sequence comes from Klebsiella sp. GB_Kp047, assembly GCF_040065235.1. Taxonomy (NCBI): domain Bacteria; kingdom Pseudomonadati; phylum Pseudomonadota; class Gammaproteobacteria; order Enterobacterales; family Enterobacteriaceae; genus Klebsiella; species Klebsiella sp. GB_Kp047. The sequence goes on from NZ_JBEAJG010000032.1 coordinate 123,956, forward strand.
CCGTGGTGTTTCGCCAGCAGCCGAAACTCTCCGTCGGCAATCATTTTGGCGGCCGGCTGGTGTTTGACGGCAAAGGGCATCTCTTTATTGGCCTCGGGGAGAACAATCAGCGTCCCACCGCTCAGGATCTCGACAAGCTGCAGGGAAAAGTGGTCCGCCTGACGGAGAACGGGGGTGTGCCGCCGGATAATCCCTTTGTTGGCCGGGCCGACGTGAGGCCGGAAATCTGGGCCTACGGCATCCGCAACCCACAGGGGATGGCGATAAATCCGTGGAGCGGGGCGCTGTGGCTGAACGAGCACGGCCCGCGCGGCGGGGATGAAATTAATATCCCGCAGGCGGGAAAAAACTACGGCTGGCCGCTGGCGACGCACGGCATTAACTACAGCGGCCTACCCATTCCGGAGGCCAGGGGCAAAACGGTTCCGGGAACCGAGCCTCCCCTGTATGTCTGGCCGGTCTCGCCCGGGGTAAGCGGGATGGCCTTCTACGCGGCGCAGACCTTTCCCCAGTGGCAACATAAGCTGTTTATCGGCGCGCTGAAGGAGACGTCGCTGATTGTTCTGGCGGTGGACGGCAACCAGGTCCGCGAGGAGGGGCGCCTGCTGGAGGCGCGCGGGAAACGCATCCGCGACGTTCGCGTGGGACCCGACGGCTATCTGTATGTGTTAACCGACGAGTCTAACGGCGAGCTATTGCGGCTGAGTCCGGAGAAGTAGCGTCAGGTGACCGGGATCTGCACCACTTCGCGCCAGGCGGGACGCTGGCTAATCTGCTGATACCAGCGCTGCAGATGGGGCCGCGGTTGCCAGCTGTCGAGGATCGACAACAGGTTGTAGACGAAGGGGGCGACGGCAATATCGCCAAGGCCGAACTGCTCGCCAGAGAGCCACGGCATTTTGGCCAGTTCGTCATCCAGCATGGCGAACAGCGTTTCGCAGGCGCTGATCCCCGCGGCTATGGCCGCCGGGTCGCGTTGCTCCGGCGGCGTCCTCACCAGGCCCATTAACACCGGGCGATGAGCGGGAGAGAGGGTGCCGTTGGACCAGTCCATCCACTTTTCGCCTTGCGCGCGCTGCGCCGGCGCGGCCAGCCACAGACGGTCAACGCCATACTGGGCGGCAAGGTAGCGAATAATCGTATTTGATTCCCACAACACCACCCCGGTGGCATCGTCCTTTAACAGCGGCACCAGCCCGTTGGGGTTCATCGCCAGATATTCCGGGTCATGATTGAGACCAAACTCCAGCCCGGCGAGGATCTGCTCATACGGCAGATCCAGCTCCTCCAGCACCCAGCGCACTTTCTTCACGTTGGTCGAATTATTACGTCCCCACAGTGTAATCATTTTCGCTCCTGAGTTTGTTTCACTGCCGTTGCAGCGCGATCGGCGATCATGTTGGGATAAAGTTAATATTTAGGCAATCACGATCAAAAAAATTGTTCTGATTAAAGCACGGCGGCATGTTATTGCGTAAACTTTAAAAACTTTACCAACTCGCTGTTTCTTTAAGGTCATTTGTACGCTTTACTCACCGGTTGCTGCGGCGCGGTCAGAGTGGCGCGGCATATTTTGTTTGGAAAGGATACTTGGGTGGCTCTTATGATGCATGACGCTTTTTCCCTTCGCGGCCTCGCGGCAGGTTGCGCGCTGTTATTTCTTGTCGCACCTGCGGTGCAGGCTGCAGAACAACTCCCCGACGCCCCTTCGATTGACGCTCGCGCCTGGATCCTGATGGACTACGCCAGCGGGAAGGTGCTAAGCGAAGGCAATGCCGATGAAAAACTCGACCCGGCCAGTCTGACGAAGATCATGACCAGCTACGTGGTGGGGCAGGCGATAAAAGCGGGAAAAATTAAACTGACCGATATGGTGACCGTCGGGCGCGATGCCTGGGCGACCGGCAACCCGGCGCTGCGCGGCTCATCGGTGATGTTCCTCAAGCCCGGCATGCAGGTTTCCGTGGAAGATCTGAACAAAGGGGTCATCATTCAGTCCGGTAACGACGCCAGCATTGCCATTGCGGACTACGTGGCGGGCAGCCAGGACGCTTTCGTCAGCCTGATGAACGGCTACGCCAAAAAAATGGGGCTGACCAACACCACCTTTATGACCGTTCACGGCCTTGATGCGCCGGGGCAGTTCAGTACCGCTCGCGATATGGCGTTGTTGACCAAAGCGATGATCCACGATGTACCGGAAGAGTACGCGGTACATAAAGAGAAAGAGTTCACCTTTAATAAAATTCGTCAGCCAAACCGTAACCGTCTGCTGTGGAGCACCAACCTCAACGCCGATGGCGTGAAAACCGGGACCACCGCCGGGGCCGGCTATAACCTGGTTTCTTCGGCCACGCAGGGCGATATGCGTCTGATTGCCGTGGTGCTGGGGACCAAAACCGACCGCATTCGTTTTAACGAGTCAGAAAAACTGCTGACCTGGGGCTTCCGCTTCTATGAAACCGTGACGCCGATTAAACCGGATGCCACCTTCGTCACTCAGCGCGTGTGGTTTGGCGACAGCAGCGAAGCGAAACTGGGGGCTGGCGAAGCGGGCTCTATCACCCTGCCGAAGGGGCAGCTGAAAAACCTGAAAGCCAGCTACACCTTAAACCAGCCGCAGCTTACCGCGCCGCTGGAGAAGGGGCAGGTGGTCGGGACTATCGACTTTAAGCTGAATGATAAAACCATCGAGCAGCGCCCGCTGATCGTCATGGAGCCGGTGAAAGAGGGCGGCTTCTTCAGCCGAATGATCGACTTCGTACTGATGAAATTGCACGGCTGGTTCGGCAGCTGGTTCTCCTGATGTCATGACCGCGCCCGGCGGGGCGCGGTCCGTTCATGTTCAGTACAGCAGCGAAATCTGCTGCGCCTTCGCCAGCGCGACCAGCTCGCCATCCGGGCAGATGTCGCTGGCGATCACATCAAACTTCGCTAACGCCCCCATGCGCGCCGGACGCACTTTGCCAAACTTGCTGTGGTCTACCACCAGCACGTGGTAGCGCGCGTGTCGCATCGCCCAGTGCTTGACCGGCAGTTCCTCCAGGTTATAGCAGGTTGCCCCTTGCTCGCAGTCAATGCCCGCCGCCGAGTAAAAGGCGATGTCAGGGCTCAGATGGCTGAGGGTATCCTCAAGGCTCAGCGGCATAAAAATCGCGTTGCTGGCATGAAATTCCCCACCGCACAGGACCGCGCGGCACTGGGGCTTTTCCTGCAGGGCCAGAAAGGTGTTCAGGGAGTAGCAGACGCCAGTGAAGGGCAGGGCGTCGTCAATGGCGTCGATGATCCACGGGGTGGTGGTTCCGCAGTCGAAGAAGGCCATCTGATGGGCCTCCAGCAGCGCGGCCGCATGGCGGGCGGCGCGGCGTTTTTCCTCGACCAGCCGGGTTTTTTGGTCGCTGAGCAGGTAATGGGTGGCGCTGCGCGGCTCCAGCACAATGTATCCGCCGAGCAGCACGACCGGACCGCTGTGGCCGTTGAGGTCGCGACGAATGGTCATTTCCGACACCCCGAGCAGGGAGGCCGCTTCTTTCAGATGCAGCTTATCGCTGCGCTTGAGTGCCTGAATGAGCTGACTGATGCGTTCGTCACGGCGAGTTTCCATATTCCCTCTGCGCTAAAATTGCCCTGCGGAGGCAGGGCGTTAGCGGGATTTTACCTGTCGCTTGCGGGTTAGTCACGCGGTCGCCGCCGCGACGGTCGGCCTTTAGCCGCGCACCCAGCCTTTGCGGATCGGCAGGGAGAAGCAGAGGCGATAGAGGCGCTGCAGCTGACGGTACAGCGCCGAGCCGACAGTATGCCAGATTAGCGCCGCGCCAAGGCAGCCGCACATCCCGGCCAGCAGGCCGCCGACCATGTCCAGCGGCCAGTGGACGCCGAGATAGACGCGGGACCACGCGATGGCGGCGGCAAGGGCCATCAGCAGGGCGCCGGACCAGACGCGGTGCCAGAACAGGAAGGCCAGGGCAAAGGTAAAGCTGACGGTGCCGTGGTCGCTGGGGAAGGAATCGTCCGCCGCGTGGTGCAGGAAGTTATAGCCCACGCCAGCGACAAACGGCCGATCGTGCGGATAGAGGTGGCCGATCGCCCATGAGACGGTCAGGCTGATGCTCAGCGCCAGCATCAGCTTAAACACCATCTGCCGCTGGGCAGGCCCCCACAGCCACAAGGTCACCACCAGCAGGGGCACGATCAGAATTAGATCTTTAGCGATGAAAATCGCCACCTCAATGGCCCACTGCGGCGAGGCCGGGGTCGCGTTGAGCAGGGCGAACAGCGCGTAGTTAATATTTTCCAGCATAGACTTCCAGGCTCGTTGGTCCGATAGCAAATAAGCCGCTTACCCTAAATAAAAGCGGTGCGGAGATAAAGCAGTATTGTCTTAAATATCAGGTTGTTAAGAAATGTCGCCTTCTGAGGTGCGGCGCTAACTCCCTGAAAAGCGTCAGTATATCCTTTGTCACATGGCTGAAACATAAACGGAATATATACGCAGAGTGAATTGCTAAGGCGAGCCCTGACGCTGGCGCGAAACTCGCAATATTGTGCGGTGTCACCCACAATTCACTATCTCCGCGCCGGGAGTTTCATTACACTTTGCGCGATTTTTGATAGATAAGAGATTTCATGCAAAATTATTCGCTTTCAGGTCGCCGCCTCGGAAGGCAGGCGCTGCTGTTCCCGCTATGTCTGGTGCTGTACGAGTTTTCCACCTATATCGGCAACGATATGATCCAGCCGGGTATGCTGGCCGTGGTTCAGGAGTTTCAGGTGGGCAACGAGTGGGTACCCACCTCGATGACCGCTTATCTGGCCGGCGGCATGTTTCTACAGTGGCTGCTGGGGCCGCTGTCGGACCGTATTGGCCGCCGTCCGGTGATGTTGACCGGGGTGGTGTGGTTTATCGTAACCTGCCTGGCGACGTTGCTGGCGCAGACCATTGAACAGTTCACCCTGCTGCGCTTCCTGCAGGGGATCAGCCTGTGTTTTATCGGCGCGGTCGGCTACGCGGCGATCCAGGAGTCCTTTGAGGAGGCGGTGTGTATTAAAATCACCGCCCTGATGGCCAACGTGGCGCTGATTGCCCCGCTGCTGGGGCCGCTGGTGGGCGCCGCCTGGGTGCATATCCTGCCGTGGGAGATGATGTTCGTGCTGTTCGCCGTGCTGGCGGCTATCTCGTTTGTCGGCCTGCAGCGGGCGATGCCGGAAACCGCGACGCGACTGGGTGAAAAGCTGTCGGTCAAAGAGCTGGGCCGCGACTATCGGCTGGTGCTGAAGAACCTGCGCTTCGTCGCCGGCGCGCTGGCTACCGGCTTTGTCAGCCTGCCGCTGCTGGCGTGGATCGCCCAGTCGCCGGTGATTATTATCAGCGGCGAACAGGCGACAAGCTATGAGTATGGCATGCTGCAGGTGCCGATTTTCGGCGCGCTGATTGCCGGCAACCTGGTGCTGGCGCGCCTGACTTCGCGCCGTACCGTGCGCTCGCTGATTATCATGGGCGGCTGGCCTATCTTGTTTGGCCTGCTCCTCTCCGCGGCGGCGACGGTGGTCTCTTCCCACGCGTATCTGTGGATGACCGCCGGTCTGAGCTTCTACGCCTTCGGGATTGGCCTGGCGAACGCCGGCCTGGTGCGCTTAACCCTGTTCGCCAGCGAAATGAGCAAAGGCACGGTTTCGGCGGCGATGGGGATGCTGCAGATGCTGATCTTCACCGTCGGCATCGAGCTCAGCAAACATGCTTACGAGCTCGGCGGCAACGGGCTGTTCAGCCTGTTTAACCTGTTGGGCGGGGTACTGTGGCTGGGGCTGATGATCTACTTCCTGAAAGATAAAAGCGTCGGCAATTCGCAGCAGGGATAACCGGTTGAAAACCCGGATGCGCTCGCATCCGGGTCTTATCAGGCGAATGGCGCTTCGCGATCCAATACCTTATCGATAATCTGCAGAACACCCTCTTCGTTATTGTGCGGCGCGTGATAGCGGGCGACGGCTTTGACGTCTTCCCGGGCGTTGGCCATGGCGAAGCCAAATCCGGCGTGCTGCAGCATTTCGATATCGTTGCCGCTGTCGCCGAACGCCACCACCTCGTGATCTTCAATACCCCAGCGCTGTTGCAAAATACGCAGGCCGTTGGCTTTGTGCACCCCCGGGATAATTAAGTCGATGCTACCGTAGCCGGTGGCTACCGCTGTCACCATGTCCCCCAGCGCCGCGTGCAGCTTCGGCTGAATTTCCGGGATCAGGCGGTCCGGCACGTTGAGACCAAATTTGAGGATGGTGTCATCGAGATGGTTAAAATCATCCACCAGTTCAAGGCGGTGATAATACTTCGCCGCCACCCTCTTCAGCGCGTCGTTGTAGCGGTTGAGGGTGTAGGCGCTGCGCTTCCCGCAGGCGATGATTTCGATATTCGGCAGCGTCTGCAGATGGTCGACCACGGCGTTGAAATGGTGAACCGGCAGCTGGCAGTTGAAGACGTCTTCATTGTCGCTCACCACCCAGCCGCCGTTTTCCGCCACGAAGGCGATCTGGTGGGCGATCTCCGGGAAGAAGGAGATCAGCTGGTAGTACTGGTTGCCGCTGGCGACCACGAAGCGAATGTTTTGCTCGCGCATTCGCTGATACTGGGCGAGGAAGCGCGGCCGGTTGTAAGTTTTGGCATCGCTTAAAAAGGTGCCGTCCATATCCACCGCAATCAGTTTGATGCTCATTAGCTGTTCTCCATAACGGGTTCAGACTGTGGCTTAGCCACCGCGCGGGCGACCAGCGCCGCCACCATCACCAGGCCCAGCACCACCATCATGGCGCTGCGCAGGCCGAAATGCTCGCCGAGGAAGCCCAGCAGCGGCGGCCCGACGAGGAAAGCAAGATACCCGGTAATCGCCACCACGCTGACGCGCTTAGGGGCATCCGGACCGGTATCGCTGGCGGCGGAGATGGTCAACGGGAAGCCGAGCGAGGCGCCAATGCCCCACAGCAGCACCGAAATGCCCGCCACCCAGGGGTTGTCGACGAAGATAATCAGGCCAATGCCCATAGCGCCCATCACCGCGCTGCCGCGAACCACCGTCACCCGGCTGTAGCGATCGATAAACCAGCCGCCGGTAAAGCGGCCCAGCGTCATGCCGAGGGTGAAGCCGGCATAGATCAGCGAGCCGGAGGTGGGGCTAAAGCCGTGGCCGTCCACCATCAGCAGCGGCAGCCAGTCATTGGCTGAGCCTTCGGCGAAGGCCATCGCCAGGACGATGACCCCGATAAGCAGCAGCTGCGCATCGCGCCATACCGGCAGACCTTTCGCCTCGCCGTGGGCGGCTTCGGCGGCATTTTTACCGGTACCCTCCGGAATGGCACGGATAGCAATGGCGATGGGCAGGATGGCCACCAGCGCGGCCGCCAGGATATGCGGGGCGGCGGGAAGGCCGAACCCGGTCACCGCCATGCCCACCCCGGCGCCGAACAGGGTGCCAAAGCTGTAGAAGCCGTGCATCATCGGCAGCACCGTTTTATTCATCTCCCGCTCAACCGCCGCGCCTTCGACGTTAATGGCGACCTCTGCCGAGCCAAAGCTGGCGCCAAAGATGGCCAGACCGAAGGCGAACAGCGGGGCGGAGGCAAGCCACAGCGCCAGGCTGAGCACCAGCATGCCGAGTACGGCGAAGGACATGGTGGTGCGGATGACCTTGCGGGTGCCAAAGCGCTTCACCAGCCACGCCGAGCAGAGAATACCGCTCATCGACCCCACCGACAGGCCAAACAGCACGACGCCCATCTCTGCGGTAGAAAGCGCCAGCAGATCGCGGATCGCCGGCGTGCGGGTGGCCCAGGAGGCCATTAACAAGCCGGGGATGAAAAAGAACATAAACAGCGCCCACAGTCGAAGCTGGAGCGCTCTGCGCGAAGATTGCGTCGTCATCCGTAAACGCCTTAAAGGAGAAGAGTGAAGACAACAGTAGCAAGCATGTGTACATTTGTACATAAACCGGAAGAGGAAAATCATGGCCCGTAGACCGAACGATCCGCAGCGCCGCGAGCGCATCCTGCAGGCGACGCTGGACACCATCGCGGCGCACGGCGTCCATGCGGTGACGCACCGTAAAATCGCCACCTGCGCGAATGTGCCGCTGGGGTCGCTGACCTACTATTTCAGCGGCATCGAGGCGCTGATCGAGGAGGCGTTCAGCCTGTTTACCGCCGAGATGTCGGCGCAGTATCAGCAAAGCTTCGCCGGGGTAGCGAACCGGCAACAAGCCTGCGATGCCATCGCGGAGCTGATCTTCAGCGCCCAGGTGACCACGGCGCGCAATATGGAGCTAATGTACCAGCTGTACGCGTTCTGTAGCAGCCAGCCAGCGCTGAAGGCGGTGATGCAGAACTGGATGCGGCGCAGCCAGCAGACGCTGGAGCAGTGGTTTGCCCCTGACACCGCCCGCGGCCTCGACGCCTTTATTGAAGGGATGACCCTGCACTTTGTCACCGACCGCGCGCCGCTGTCGAAGGCGGCGATCCGCATGATGGTCGGGCAGCTGGCGGGGGAGAGGGCGCAGGAAGAGGGGAGCTGAGGCGGTGTTTCACCCGGAATGGCTAAACGCAGGCAACAAAAAACCCATCAACCTTGAACCGAAGTGGCGGGGTTGATGGGCTCCACAAAATGGGGACATCAAAGAAAAGCAGTGGCATTACTTATGACTGATGCCCTGAGAAAAAGTTCTGCCTGTGGCGGCTTTTTTCGCAAAAAATTTATTGTAGCCCCGGCCAGATGATCACGATGAGCGTCCCGGCGAGGGTGAGCAGCACGTTGGCGATGGCGTAGGTGCCCGCATAGCCGAGCGCCGGAATGTTGCTGCGCGCGGTATCGCTAATGATCTCCATCGCCGGGGCGCAGGTGCGCGCCCCCATCATGGCGCCGAACAGCATCGCCCGGTTCATGCGCAGCACATAGGCGCCAAACAGGAAGCAGATCACCACCGGCACCAGGCTGACGATAAGCCCTGCCGCCAGCATCTGGCCGCCGACGGCGCCCAGCCCGTTATTGATCCCGGCCCCGGCGCTGAGCCCGACCCCGGCCATAAACACCATCAGGCCAAACTCTTTCACCATGTTCAGCGCCCCCTGCGGGATATAGCCGAAGGTTGGGTGGTTGGCGCGCAGGAAGCCAAGCATGATGCCGGCGAACAGCAGGCCGGCGGCGTTGCCGATGCCGAAGCTGAAGGAGCTGAACTGGAAGGTGATCATGCCGATCATCAGGCCGACGATAAAGAAGGCGCAGAAGGCCAGCAGGTCGGTCACCTGGCTGTGAATGGAGATAAAGCCGATGCGATCGGCAACGGTCTTCACGCGGCGGGCGTCGCCGCTGACCTGCAGCACGTCGCCTTTGTTCAGCACCACGTTGTCGTCGATAGGCATCTCGATCTGGCTGCGAATAACCCGGTTCAGGAAGCAGCCGTGGTCGGTGAGCTTGAGCTGCGCCAGGCGGCGGCCGACGGCGTTGTGGTTTTTGACCACAATCTCTTCGGTGACGATGCGCATGTCGAGCAGATCGCGGTCGAACACCTCTTTACCGTTGCGGAAGCTCGGGTCGAGGCGAGCGTGCGCGTCCGGGTAGCCCACCAGCGCAATATCGTCGCCCATCTGCAGCACCGCGTCGCCGTCCGGGTTGGCCAGAATGCCGTTGCGGCGGATGCGTTCGATATAGCAGCCGGTCTGGCGATAAATGCCCAGCTCGCGCAGATTTTTGCCATCCGCCCACGCCACCAGCTCCGGGCCGACGCGATAGGCGCGGATCACCGGCAGGTAAACTTTACGTTTGGAATCGGTATCGAGGCCGCGCTCGCGGGCGATTTGCTGGGCGCTGGTCTGCAGATCCTGATGCTGCAGCTTGGGCATATAGCGGGCGCCGACGATGAGGCTCACCAGACCAACCAGGTAGGTCAGGGCATAGCCGAGGCTCAGATGGTCAAGCGACTGCGCCAGCTGATCGCTGGGCAGGCCGAAATGGCGCAGAGTGTCACCCGCGCCCACCAGCACCGGGGTGGAGGTCATCGCCCCCGCCAGCATACCGGCGGTGAGCCCGATATCCCAGCCGAACACTTTACCCAACACCATGGCGATCAGCATCGCGCTGCCGACCATCACCAGCGCCAGCATCAGATAGTTTTTCCCGTCACGGAAAAAAATCGAAAAAAAGTTAGGACCGGCTTCCACGCCGACGCAAAAAATAAACAGCATAAAGCCGAGATTAAGGGCATCGGTGTTAATCGCGAAATGCTGCTGACCTAATAATAGAGAAACGACTAAAACGCCAATGGAATTACCAAGTTGTACTGAGCCGAGACGCAGTTTTCCCAGGCATAGTCCTAATGCAAGTACAACGAATAATAACAGGATGTAATTCCCGTTTAACAAATCTGCGACGTTTATATTCACGAAAGCCAACTTCTCGTTTACTAGTAAGTTGTTGAAGGAAATGGTTATTTGGTCTAAGGTTGCTCAGGCGTTCGCGTTGTCGCGAACCTATTCTGGCACCCTGTTATAACCAGCAAAAATATACCCGCTAGTTTAATCCTTCCTGGATGCGGCGGCTAGTGACAATCGTTTTCAGGCTGGCAGGGGAGTTATTGGCATGGATTGCCGAAATGCTTTATCTGACTGGGCGACGTGGACGTGAGTTAGAGGCAACATCAGGAGGATACGGTGAAATCTGAGCGTAGTTGGGCCGGCATTATCTGTGGCTTCGTTCTGTTCATTGTGGTGTGCTTATCGTTGTTGTTACATATGAAAGGGGCCTTTCGCGCCAGCGGCAACCCGGAGCTGGGCCTGCTCTTCTTTTTGCTGCCAGGAGCGGCGGCGAGCTGTCTCTCTCCCGGTCGGCGGGTGCTGCGTCCTTTGCTCGGCGCGATGCTGGCGGCGCCGGTCTGTATGGTGACGATGCGGCTGTTTTTCGTCACGCACCGGACGTTCTGGCAGGAGATGGCGTGGGTACTGAGCGCGGTGTTCTGGTGTGCGCTGGGGGCGTTGTGCTTTTTGTTTATCTGCGCCTGGCTTGATACCTGGCGCAGTCATTCATCGAGCAAATAAATTTACTCAGGCAAACAGGCCAAGGTTCTCTTTCGCCCAGGCTTCGAAATCGGTGCAACCGCCGATGTGTTTCTGGTCGACGAAAATCTGCGGTACGGTTTCAACCGGTTTGCCGACGGTTTTTTCCAGGTCAGCTTTGCTGATGCCTTCGGCGTGAATATCCACGTAACGGTAGTTAAAATCATCACGCTCGTTGGTCAGTTTTTCGGCCAGCTCTTTGGCGCGAACACAGTAAGGGCAGCCTGGACGACCAAAAATAACGGTAAACATTGCTTCTCTCCTTAAACCTCAGCCGGATGGCGAATGGCGCTTATGATGCCTGCATTGGTCGGTGAGGGAAAGCAGGTTCTGCCTTTTGCTTCGATGGTTTACGGCTATGTTTGATAAATGTCTTACTATCAAAACCCGTATACTGACCCGGCGGCGCGGCGGCATTGGCTGGCGCGTTGCGTTTATCAACCGGAGAGGCGTGATGCGAAAATTTGCCCCGTTGCCGAAAAGCATTCTGCTGGTTGAGATCCTCGGGATGGGGCTGTTAACCCTTGCCTGGCTCTCACTTAACCAGTATGTCCAGCTGCCTGCGTCCATTGCCAGCCCGACCGCGGCGCTGGTGATGCTCTTTGTCGGGATCGTGCTGATGATCCCCGCCGCCATCGTCGTGATGTGGCGGATGGCGCAGATCGTGGCCCCGCAGTTAACCCACTCTCCTGAGCCTGAATCCTTGTCTGACAGAGAAAAACGAAATGACGCCGACCATTGAGCTGCTGCGCAGCCACCGTTCTATCCGCCACTTCACCGATGCGCCCGTGAGCGACGAACAGCGCGCGGCGATTATCGCCAGCGCGCAAGCGGCATCTACCTCGAGTTTTTTACAGTGCACCTCCATCATCCGTATTACTGACCCGGCCCTGCGTGAACGTCTGGTCCCGCTGACCGGCGGCCAGCAGCATGTCGCCCAGGCGGCGGAGTTTTGGGTCTTCTGCGCCGACTTTAATCGCCACCTGCAGATCTGCCCGCAGGCGGAGCTGGGGCTGGCGGAACAGCTGCTGATCGGCGTTGTCGATACGGCGCTGCTGGCGCAGAACGCGCTGACCGCCGCCGAGTCCCTCGGGCTGGGCGGCGTCTATATCGGCGGGTTGCGCAACAGCATCGAGGCGGTGACCGAGCTGCTGGAGCTGCCAAAGCACGTCCTGCCGCTGTTCGGCCTTTGCCTTGGCTGGCCGGCGGATAACCCGGACATCAAGCCGCGGATGCCGGCCGCCATGCTGGTGCATGAGAACCGCTATCAGCCGCTGGATAACGCGCTGTTGGCGGAGTATGACGACCAGTTGGCGCACTATTATCTGTCGCGCGGCAGCAACGCCCGCCGCGATACCTGGAGCGATCATATCCGTCGCACTATCGTGAAAGAGAGTCGTCCGTTTATTCTCGACTATCTGCATAAGCAGGGGTGGGCAACGCGCTGATTACGTGTACACTGCTGCTCCGGCCAGGCGGTATCCACCGCTGGCGGCAGGAAAGGTGAAAATGTGTTCGATAGCTGAGGCCCGCCAGAGCGGGTCTTTTTGCAGAGGTGCAGGATGAAAATTGCCATATTATCCCGGGATGGAACGCTTTATTCATGTCGACGCCTGCGCGAAGCGGCGCAACAGCGCGGGCATCAGGTCGAGATCCTCGATCCGCTTTCCTGTTATATGAACGTCAGTCCGGTGGCCTCGTCGATCCACTACAAAGGTCGCCAGCTGCCGCACTTTGATGCGGTGATCCCGCGCATTGGCTCAGCGATCACTTACTATGGCACCGCGGCCCTGCGACAGTTTGAGCTCCTGGGAAGCTATCCGCTGAACGAATCGGTCGCTATTACCCGCGCTCGCGATAAGCTTCGCTCGCTGCAGCTGCTGGCGCGCCAGGGCATCGATCTGCCGCTGACCGGCATCGCTCACTCCCCCGATGACACCAGCGATCTGATCGCCATGGTCGGCGGCGCGCCGCTGGTGGTGAAGCTGGTGGAGGGCACCCAGGGGATCGGCGTGGTGCTGGCGGAGACCCGTCAGGCGGCGGAGAGCGTGATAGACGCCTTTCGCGGGCTGAACGCCCACATCCTGGTGCAGGAGTACATTGCCGAGGCAAAAGGCTGCGATATTCGCTGCCTGGTGGTCGGCAATGAGGTGGTGGCGGCGATCGAACGGCGGGCTAAAGAGGGCGATTTTCGCTCTAACCTGCACCGCGGCGGCATGGCCTCGGTGGCGCAGATTAGCGACGAGGAGCGGGCCATCGCCATCAAGGCGACGCAAACCCTGGGGCTGGACGTCGCCGGTGTCGATATTTTACGCGCCACCCGCGGGCCGCTGGTGATGGAGGTAAATGCCTCGCCCGGGCTGGAAGGGGTGGAAACCACCTCCGGTGTGGACATCGCCAGCAGGATGATCGCCTGGATCGAGCGCCAGGCGACACCGGAATTCTGTTTGAAAATAGGCGGCTAACCGCCGGATGCAAGACTGTCATGGTATGCGGCGCTTTTTTTGCGTAAGCTATGGCGTCGTTTTTCCACTGTAAGAGGTCACAGGCACTATGGATTCACTGGTCGTTCCGGGTCTGGATACGCTACGTCGCTGGCTGGATGAGATCGGCATCAGCTTTTTTGAGTGCGATTCCTGCCAGGCATTGCACCTGCCGCATATGCAGAATTTCGACGGTATTTTTGATGCCAAAATTGACCTGGTGGACAACGTGGTGCTCTTTTCCGCCCTGGCGGAGGTGAAGCCGACTGCTCTGTTGGCGCTGTCAGCGGATCTCTCGGCCATCAACGCCAGCTCGTTAACCGTGAAGGCGTTTATCGACATTCAGGACGATAATTTGCCCAAGCTGGTGGTCTGTCAGTCGCTGTCTATCGGTCCTGGGGTGACCATGGAGCAGTTCGCCTGGTTCTTCCGCCAAAGCGAGGAGCAGATCTCGATGGTGATCCTCGAAGCCGGCGCCAATCAGCTGTTGTACAAAGGCGAAGAAGAAGAGCCGGCCGCGGAAAACGTGCAATACCATTTTCTTCACTAAACCTGCCTAAAATTAGCGCAGCCACTACCGCAGCGGCTGCGTATTACCCGCTTTTATTCTGTATTTAACCTTTCTTTAAAGCATTATTCACCGCCATTCAGGCCGTTTTGGCTTATCACGTAGACCGTTACTGCATAAAAATTTGATAAAAGGCGTTTTTTTACCTGGGCTATAGCCTCTTATTCTGGCTACAGTTATTCTGGCGATGCTTCCAGTTGCGAGCAACCACTCCGGGAGAGATCCGCTCTCCTTTTCTCAGGCAATGAAAAAATATGCATGATTTTTGCATGCGTAGAAATGCGTATATTTGAGCCCGTAAGTTAACGGGCGTTGAGAAGGAAAAGAGATATGACCGCCTTTGGTAAAAAATGGTTAACAGGTCTGGTTACGGGTGCGCTGATGGCCGTCTCTGCCGGTTCGCTCGCCGCCGAACAAAAAACCCTGCATGTCTATAACTGGTCTGATTATATTGCGCCGGACACTGTGGCCAATTTCGAAAAAGAGACCGGGATTAAAGTCGTGTATGACGTTTTTGATTCCAATGAAGTGCTGGAAGGCAAATTAATGGCCGGCAGCACCGGTTTCGATCTGGTGGTGCCGTCGGCAAGCTTCCTTGAGCGCCAGCTGGCGGCGGGGGTGTTCCAGCCGCTGGATAAGAGCAAGCTGCCCAACTGGAAGAACCTTGATCCCGAAGTGCTGAAGCTGGTCGCCAAGCATGACCCGGATAATAAATACGCTATGCCTTACCTGTGGGCGACGACGGGCATTGGCTATAACGTGGATAAAGTGAAAGCCGTCCTCGGCAAAGATGCGCCGGTGGACAGCTGGGATCTGGTGCTGAAGCCGGAGAATCTTGAAAAACTGAAAAGCTGCGGCGTCTCCTTCCTCGACGCGCCGGAAGAGATTTTCGCCACTGTGCTGAACTACCTTGGCAAGGATCCGAACAGCAGCAAAGCGAATGATTACACCGGTCCGGCTACCGATCTGCTGCTGAAGCTGCGGCCGAACATCCGCTACTTCCACTCTTCGCAATATATTAACGACCTCGCCAATGGCGACATCTGCGTGGCGATCGGCTGGGCAGGGGACGTCTGGCAGGCGGCAAACCGTGCGAAAGAGGCCAAGAACGGCGTCAACGTCTCTTACTTTATTCCGAAAGAG
This sequence comes from Klebsiella sp. GB_Kp047, assembly GCF_040065235.1. Taxonomy (NCBI): domain Bacteria; kingdom Pseudomonadati; phylum Pseudomonadota; class Gammaproteobacteria; order Enterobacterales; family Enterobacteriaceae; genus Klebsiella; species Klebsiella sp. GB_Kp047. The sequence goes on from NZ_JBEAJG010000032.1 coordinate 139,241, forward strand.
GGCGCGCTGGCGTTCTTTGACGTCTTTGCCATGCCGGCCGATGCCAAAAATAAAGATGAGGCCTATCAGTTCCTTAACTATCTGATGCGCCCGGATGTGATCGCCAAAATCAGCGACCAGGTGTTCTACGCCAACGGCAACAAGGCTTCCACGCCGCTGGTCAGCGAGACTATCCGTAACAACCCGGCGATTTATCCGCCAGCGGATGTGTTCGCCAAACTGTTCACGCTGAAGGTGCAGGATCCGAAGATCGACCGCGTGCGTACCCGCGCGTGGACCAAAGTGAAGAGCGGTAAATAAACTCTGACGGCCCGGTAAGCGGGCCGAATCAGAACGGCACTCGCCGGGAAATGGCAGCGCGCCCGGCGAGCAGAAGCACCAGGATGGTGCACATGCACTGTTAAGCACGAAGTATGGCACCGGACCATATGGTGATCGTTTTTTTGCCGGAGAGCACCCGATTGAACGACGTAATGCCCCGCCCACAGGCGAAAGCCCCCAAAGCGCTGACCCCGCTGCTGGAAATCCGTAACTTAACCAAGTCGTTTGACGGCCAGCATGCTGTCGACGATGTCAGTCTCACTATTTACAAAGGCGAAATTTTTGCTCTGCTGGGCGCATCAGGCTGCGGGAAATCGACCCTGCTGCGCATGCTGGCGGGCTTTGAGCAACCGACCGCCGGACAGATTATGCTCGACGGCGTGGATCTGGCGCGCGTGCCGCCCTATCAGCGGCCTATCAATATGATGTTCCAGTCCTACGCCCTGTTTCCCCATATGACCGTTGAGCAGAATATCGCCTTCGGCCTGAAACAGGATCGTCTGCCGAAGGCGGAAATCACCGCCCGGGTGCAGGAGATGCTGGCTCTGGTGCACATGCAGGAGTTCGCTAAACGTAAGCCGCACCAGCTCTCTGGCGGCCAGCGCCAGCGTGTCGCGCTGGCGCGCAGTCTGGCGAAACGACCTAAGCTGCTGCTGCTCGACGAACCGATGGGGGCGCTGGATAAAAAGCTGCGCGATCGCATGCAGCTGGAGGTGGTGGATATTCTTGAGCGCGTTGGCGTGACCTGCGTGATGGTGACCCACGATCAGGAAGAGGCCATGACCATGGCGGGCCGTATCGCCATCATGAACCGCGGCAAGTTTGTGCAGATTGGCGAACCGGAAGAGATTTACGAACACCCGACCACCCGCTACAGCGCCGAGTTCATCGGCTCGGTGAACGTCTTTGAAGGACTGGTGAAAGAGCGCCTCGAAGATGGCCTGGTGCTGAGCTCGCCGGGCCTGGTGCATCCGCTGAAGGTTGACCCCGACGCCTCGGTGGTGGACAACGTGCCGGTATGGGTGGCGCTGCGTCCGGAGAAGATCATGCTGTGCGATGAGCCGCCGGCGGATGGCTACAATTTTGCCGTCGGCGAGGTGATTCATATCGCCTATCTGGGGGATCTCTCTATCTATCATGTGCGCCTGCAAAGCGGGCAGATGATCAGCGCCCAGCTGCAGAATGAGCACCGCCATCGGAAAGGGACGCCCACCTGGGGTGACGAGGTGCGTTTATGCTGGGATGCGGACAGCTGCGTTGTACTGACGGTGTAAGGAGAGGGCGATGAGTACCGTTGAATCCCCGTCAGGGGCGAAAAAACCGGGCGGCTTCGCGCTGTGGGCGGCGCGCCTGCAGATGGCACATGGCCGCAAGCTGGTGATCGCGCTGCCCTATCTGTGGCTGATCCTGCTGTTTATGCTGCCGTTCCTGATCGTGTTCAAGATAAGTCTTGCCGAGATGGCGCGGGCGATCCCTCCCTACACCGATCTGATGGAGTGGGCGGATGGCCAGCTGACGCTGACGCTTAACTTTGCCAACTTCCTGCAGCTGACCGACGATCCGCTCTATTTCGAGGCTTATCTCCAGTCGCTGCAGGTGGCGGGCATCTCGACGCTCTGCTGCCTGCTGCTGGGCTATCCGCTGGCCTGGGCGGTGGCGCACAGCAAGCCATCGACGCGCAATATTCTGCTGCTGCTGGTGATCCTTCCGTCGTGGACGTCGTTTTTGATCCGCGTCTATGCCTGGATGGGGCTGTTGAAGAGCAACGGGGTGTTGAATAACTTCCTGCTGTGGCTAGGGGTTATCGATCAGCCGCTGGAGATCCTGCACACCAACCTGGCGGTGTATATCGGTATCGTCTATGCCTATCTGCCGTTTATGGTGCTGCCTATCTATACCGCGCTGACCCGCATCGACTATTCGCTGGTGGAGGCCTCGCTGGACCTCGGCGCCCGGCCCCTGAAGACCTTCTTTCAGGTGATCGTTCCGCTCACCAAAGGGGGGATTATCGCTGGCTCCATGCTGGTGTTTATCCCGGCGGTGGGGGAGTTCGTGATCCCGGAGCTGCTGGGCGGGCCGGACAGCATTATGATTGGCCGCGTGCTGTGGCAGGAGTTCTTTAACAACCGCGACTGGCCGGTCGCCTCGGCGGTGGCGATTGTTATGCTGCTGTTGCTGATTGTGCCGATCATGTGGTTCCACAAGCACCAGCAAAAACAGATGGGGGAGCAGGGATGAACGACTTGCCTGTAGTACGCTCGCCGTGGCGCATTCTGATCCTCGTGCTCGGATTCACCTTCCTTTATGCCCCGATGCTGATGCTGGTGATCTACTCGTTCAACAGCTCGAAGCTGGTGACGGTCTGGGCCGGGTGGTCGACGCGCTGGTATAGCGAACTGTTCCACGATGACGCGATGATGAGCGCGGTGGGGCTGAGCCTGACTATCGCCGCCTGCGCGGCGACGGCGGCGGCGATCCTGGGCACCATCGCCGCGGTGGTGATGGTGCGCTTTGGGCGTTTTCGCGGCTCCAACGGCTTCGCGTTTATGATCACCGCGCCGCTGGTCATGCCGGACGTGATCACCGGGCTCTCGCTGCTGCTGCTGTTCGTGGCGCTGGGTCACGCCATCGGCTGGCCGTCTGATCGCGGGATGTTGACCATCTGGCTGGCGCACGTCACCTTCTGTACCGCCTACGTGGCGGTGGTGATCTCCTCGCGCCTGCGCGAGCTGGACCACTCGATCGAAGAGGCGGCGATGGATCTGGGCGCCGCGCCGCTGAAGGTCTTCTTCGTCATCACGCTGCCGATGATTATGCCGGCGGTGATCTCCGGCTGGCTGCTGGCCTTCACGCTGTCGCTGGATGACCTGGTGATCGCCAGCTTTGTCTCCGGTCCCGGGGCCACGACCTTGCCGATGCTGGTCTTCTCCAGCGTGCGCATGGGGGTCAACCCGGAGATCAACGCCCTGGCGACGCTCATCCTCGGCGTGGTCGGTATTGTTGGTTTTATCGCCTGGTATTTGATGGCCCGCGCAGAAAAGCAGCGAGTGCGCGATATCCAGCGTGCAAGACAAGGCTGAACCACCTAAAATCGGTACAGCAGCCTCCGGTCGGCGCCACCCTGTGGCGCCGTTTTCATGGAAGACATTACGTTGGGATTGTTTACGAAAACTCGCTCATCGCATGCCCGCCTTAACGTCCCTGCGCTGGTGCAGGTGGCGGCCTTTGCTATTATTTTGATTCGCGGTTTGGATCTGCTGATGATCCTCAATCTGTTGGGCCTGCAGGGGCTGAACGAATTCATACACCGTAGCGTCCAGACCTGGAACCTGACGCTGGTCTTCCTCGGCAGCCTGGCGCTGGTGTTTATCGAAATCTGGTGCGCCTTCTCGCTGGTGAAAGGGCGCAACTGGGCGCGCTGGGTCTATCTGCTGACGCAGATGATAGCCGCCGGCTACCTGTGGGCGGCGTCGCTGGGCTACGGGTATCCGGAGTTGTTCAGCATTCCCGGCGAATCCAAACGGGAGATCTTCCACTCGCTGGTGATGCAAAAACTGCCTGATCTGCTGGTCCTGACGCTGCTGTTTGTGCCCGCGAACTGCCGCCGGTTTTTCCGCCTGCAATAACGGTGATACAATCCCCGCCCCTGGAATTTTGAAGGTCAATTATGCATTGCGCACTCTACGACGCCGGCCGCTGCCGCTCCTGTCAATGGCTGGAACGGTCGGTTCCGCAACAGCTCGCCGATAAAATGGCCGACCTGCGCACGCTGCTGGCGGCGATCCCCGTCGCCGACTGGGGCGAGCCGGTCAGCGGGCCGGAGGCGGCATTCCGTAACAAGGCCAAAATGGTGGTCAGCGGCAGCGTTGAGCGTCCGCTGCTGGGGATGCTGCACCGCGACGGCACCCCGGTGGATCTCACCGACTGCCCGCTCTATCCCGCCGAGTTTGCGCCGGTGTTTGCCGTCCTGAAGCCCTTTATCGCCCGCGCCGGGTTAACCCCCTACAACGTCGCGCGCAAGCGCGGGGAGCTGAAATATCTGCTGCTAACCGCCAGCCAGCAAGGGGAGATGATGCTGCGCTTCGTGCTGCGCTCAGAGGCCAAGTTGGCCCAGCTGCGCGCCGCGCTGCCCTGGTTACAGGCACAGTTGCCGCAGCTTAAGGTGATCACGGCGAATATCCAGCCAGTGCATATGGCTATTATGGAAGGCGAGCAGGAGATCTTCTTCACTGAACAGCAGGCGCTGGGGGAGGTCTTTAATGAGGTGCCGCTGTGGATCCGTCCGCAAAGCTTCTTTCAAACTAACCCGACGGTAGCCAGCCGGCTGTACGCCACCGCCCGCGACTGGGTGCGCGCGCTGCCGGTCCAGCATATGTGGGATCTGTTTTGCGGCGTCGGGGGTTTTGGCCTGCACTGCGCGACGCCGGCGATGCGCCTGACCGGTATAGAGATTGCCCCGGAGGCGATCGCCTGCGCCAGGCAGTCTGCCGCGCAGCTGGGGCTCAGCAATCTGCATTTTCAGGCGCTGGACTCCACGCAGTTCGCCACGCATGAAGCGGATATCCCGCAGCTGGTGCTGGTCAACCCGCCGCGTCGCGGCATTGGCGCCGAACTGTGCGACTATTTAAGCCGCATGGCACCGCCCTATATTATCTATTCCAGCTGTAACGCCCGCACCATGGCGACCGACATTGCTCTTCTTAGCGGCTATCGCGTCGAGCGGGTCCAGCTGTTTGATATGTTCCCCCACACCGCCCACTACGAAGTGCTGACCCTGCTGGTCCGCGAAGTTTAAACAAAATGTGAAGGCTTTGCGTCGCAGAAATCGGGTAAGCTTGACGCAGCATGTTTTGTTATTGGTGGGGGGAATCTAATGGCCAAAACCATTCTGCTGGTGGAAGATGATGAGGATATTGCCACGCTGCTGCGGCTCAATCTTCAGGATGAGGGCTATCAGATTGTGCATGAGGCCGATGGCAGCCAGGCTCTCGCCCGGCTGGAAACGCGGGTCTGGGATGCGGTGATCCTCGATTTGATGCTGCCCGGCGTCGATGGCCTGGAGATCTGCCGGCGTATCCGCCAGATGACCCGCTATCTGCCGGTGATCATCATCAGCGCTCGCACCAGCGAAATGCACCGCGTGCTGGGCCTGGAGATGGGCGCCGACGACTATCTGGCGAAACCCTTTTCGCTGCTGGAGCTTATCGCCCGCGTTAAAGCGCTGTTTCGTCGCCAGGAGGCGATGGGGCAGAACCTGTTGATGGACGCCGGGCGCCTGTCCTGCCATGGTCTGAGCATCGACCCGCTGTCTCGCGAAGTGAGGCTGCGCGGCGAGTTGGTGGACCTCACGCCGCGCGAATTCGAGCTGCTGTATTACTTTGCCCGCCATCCCGGGGAGGTGTTTTCGCGGCTGGCGCTGCTGGAGCAGGTCTGGGGATATCAGCACGAGGGCTATGAGCACACGGTCAATACCCATATCAACCGCCTGCGCAGCAAAATCGAACGTGACCCGGCCGAGCCGGACATCATTCTGACCGTCTGGGGCAAAGGCTATAAGTTCGCCCCGGTGACGCAAGAGGCCGCCCCGTGATCCGCCGCCTGAGCCTCAGCCAGCGGCTGGCGCTGGTGGTGGTCTCCCTGCTGATACTGTGCGCGGCGGCGGTGTGCGTCGTTCAGTTACATAGCAGCGCGCAGTATGGCAACGCCATGGTGCAGCGCCTCTCCGCCGGGCTGGCTCAGCAAATTGTGGCCCGCGAACCGCTGCTGGACGCCCACGGCGAGGTCAACCGGCAAACCCTGAAGTCGCTGTTTGACCGTCTGATGACCTTTAATCCCAGCGTGGAGCTCTATCTGCTGTCGCCGGATGGCGACCTGTTGGCCGATGCGGCGCCGCCGGGACATATCCAACGCCAGCGGATCGACATGGCGCCGGTGCAGGTTTTTCTCACCGGCAGTACGTCGCCGGTGTATGGCGACGATCCCCGCAGCCTTGACGGGCGAAAAGTCTTCAGCGCCGCCCCGCTGCGCGTCGACGGCCAGCTGCGCGGTTACCTGTATATCATTTTGCAGGGGGAGACCTTTAATCAGCTGGCGGCCGACGCCTGGCAAAAAACGCTGTGGAGCATTGTTCTGTGGACCCTGCTGCTGGTGACTCTGTTTGGCCTGCTGGCGGGAGGCCTGGCATGGTTCTGGGTGACCCGGCCGGTCCGCCAGCTCACCGCCCAGGTGGCGGCGAACGATCGGGACAGCATCAGCGCCATCAAAACCCTGGCGGCCCGCACGCCGGAGCCCCATCCCGGTAACGAGGTGGCGGTGCTCGAAAATCGCTTTATTGACCTTGCCCGGCAGATAGCCGGTCAGTGGGATCGGCTGGCCGACAGCGACCGCCAGCGCCGCGAATTTGTGGCCAATATTTCCCACGATTTACGTACGCCGCTCACCTCGCTGCTGGGGTATCTGGAAACGCTGACCCTGAAGGACGAACGGCTGACCGCCGAGGAGCGCAGGCAGTATCTCACCATCGCCCTGCGCCAGGGCAACAAAGTGCGCCATCTTTCGCAGCAGCTGTTTGAGCTGGCGCGACTGGAGCACGGGGGCATTAAGCCGCAGCGCGAGCGTTTCGCGATGGGGGAGCTGATTTCCGACGTGGCGCAGAAGTTTGAATTAACCGCCCGCACGCGCGAGGTGAACCTGCAAATTGATGTGCCGGGGCCGCTGCCGCTGGTTAACGCCGATGTGTCGATGATTGAGAGGGTGGTGACCAATCTGCTCGACAACGCCATGCGGCATACTCCCGTCGGCGGGGAGATTCGTCTGGCGGTCTGGCAGGAGAATCAACAGATCCAGGTCGAAGTGGCTGACAACGGAACGGGCGTCGATGCCGCGCTGCGCGACGATCTGTTCCAGCGGCCGTCGGCGTTGTCTGCCCAGGCGTCGCGGGAGGATCGCGGCGGGTTAGGGCTGCTGATTGTGAAACGAATGCTGGAGCTGCACGGGGGCGGGATCAGGCTGGTGGAGTCGGTAAGCGGGGCGCGGTTCAGGTTCTTCGTGCCACTTTGAGAAATTGCCGGGTGGCGGCTACGCCTTACCCGGCTACGGGGAAAGTGTAGGCCGGGTCAGCGCAGCGCCACCCGGCAAAAAAGTTACTCCGGGAACCACTGGTTGCTGATTTTCTGGTAGGTACCGTCGGCTTTAATCGCCTTCAGCGCCGCGTTCAGTTTCTCCAGCAGCGCCTTGTTATCCGGGCGCACGGCAATCCCAAGGCCGGTGCCGAAGTATTGCGGGTCGGTCACTTTCGGCGTGGCTGCCCCCAGCTGCGGGTTAGTTTTCAGCCACTCGTTGACCACCGCCGTGTCGCCGAACACGCCGTCGATACGGCCATTTTTCAGATCGATAATCGCGTTCTGGTAGCTGTCATAGGCGACGGTCTTCACCTCAGGATGTTTATCCTGCAGATATTTCTGGTGGGTGGTGCCGTTTTCCATGCCGATCCGTTTGCCTTTCAAATCATCGAACGAGTGGAATGCGTCTTTTTTGGCGATCACCAGCGCGGAGTTGGCGTAGTACGGGTCGGTGAAGGCGACCTGCTTGCTGCGCTCCGGCGTAATATCCATTCCGGAAATCACCGCGTCATACTTCTTAAACTTCAGCGCCGGGATCAGGCTGTCAAACGCGTGGTTGGTAAAGGTGCATTCTGCCTGCATTTGTTTGCACAGCGCATGGGCCAGATCGATATCAAAGCCGACAATCTGGTTATTAGCGTCCATCGATTCAAACGGCGGATAGGTCGCGGACACGCCGAAGCTGATTTTCTCCGCGGCGGCGGCGCCGAAGGTGAACGTGGTGAGCAGTGCAGCCAGAACTAACTTTTTCATCGTGGAACTCCCGTCTGTCAATCTTATGATTATTCGCCGTGTCTGCGGCATAGGGTGACAATGCCATTAAATGAATTTGTATGCAATAAAAATGATTAAGTATTTTATTTGATATAAAAAAAAACGGACAGGTATTAGACTTGTCCGTCTTGTTGTTCACTTATTATGCAAAATACGCCAGGCGCTAATTACGCCGCTCGAAGGCTAGCGCTTTGCGCTCCACCAGCCGCATCAGCAGCGTCAGCAGCCCGTTGACGATGAGATAGATAATCCCGGCGGCGCCGAACACCATCACGTCGTAGGTCCGTCCGTACAGCAGCTGGCCGTGGCCCATCACTTCCATCAGGGTGATGGTGTAGGCCAGAGAGGTACTCTTAAAGACCAGCACCACTTCGTTGGAATAGGACGACAGCGCGCGCTTAAAGGCATACGGCAGCAGGATCGCCAGGGTATCCTTTTTACTCATCCCCAGCGCGCTGCACGACTGCCATTGCCCGTCGGGGATCGCCCGGATGGCGCCATAAAACAGCTGGGTGGTATAGGCGGCGCTGTTGAGCGACAGGGCGATCAGGGCGCACAGCCACGGCTCGGAGATAAGGTGCCAGAGCCAGGGATATTCCTGTAGCGAAGGAAACTGTCCTGGGCCGTAGTAGATCAGGAAGATCTGCACCAGCAGCGGCGTACCGGTAAACAGGGTGATGTAGCCGCGCACTATCCACACCAGCCCCGGCGTCTTCAGCGTCAGGATAATGGTAAAGATCAGCGACAGGATCAGCGCCACGATAATCGACGCCACGGTCAGCGTCAGGCTGGTATGCAGTCCTTTCAGCAGTTCGGGTAAGTAGTCGAGCATCAGCCTGGTCTCCGTTCGAAGCGCGTCGCACGCTGGTCAATCCGCTTAAGGATGTATTGACTCAACAGGGTGATGACGAGATAGATTGCCGCGGCAATGATATACCAGTTAAAGGGCTCCTGAGTGCGGGTGGCGATGCTTTTAGTCTGCAGCATCAGATCGTTGACGCTGATAAGGCTCACCAGCGCGGTGTCCTTCAGCAGCACCAGCCACTGGTTGCCGAGACCGGGCAGCGCATGGCGCCACATCTGAGGCATCACCAGGCGGAAGAAAATGGCCGCTTTCGACAGCCCGAGCGCCTGGCCGGACTCCCACTGACCCTGCGGAACGGCTTTCAGCGCGCCGCGCAGCGTTTGCGAGGCGTAGGCGGCATACAGCAGCGACAAGGCGATCGCCCCGCAGAGGAACGGACTGACGTCAAAGTTCTCAATCTGCATCTGCACCGGGATCTGGATGAACCCGAGCGGGATGGTAAAACCGTCAGAGAGCGTCAGCAGCAGCTGGGACGAGCCAAAATAGATAAACAGCACCACCAGAATTTCAGGTAGTCCGCGCAGGATGGTCACAATGCCGGTTGCAAGCCAGGCTACCGGGCGCCATTTCACTGACTCCAGTACCGCGAAGAGCATCGCCAGGACGAGGCCGATGGCGAGCGCGCAAACGGCAAGGCCGACGGTCATCCCGGCGGCGCTTGCTAATGGAAAAATTTCGTTCATTCAGTCTTACTTCTGGAACCATTTGTTATAGATGGTCTGGTAAGTGCCGTCTTTCTTCACTTTTTCCAGCGCAGCGTTAAATTTCTGCTGCAGGTCGGTGTTGCCCTGACGCACGGCAATGCCCAGCCCGGTGCCGAAATAGGCTTTGTCGGTCACTTTATCGCCCACGGCCGCCAGCTTCGGATTGCTCTTCAGCCATTCGGTGACCACGGCGGTATCACCAAAGACCGCGTCAATACGACCGTTCTGCAGATCCAGCTTCGCATTCTGGTAGCTGTCGTAAGGGACGGTAGTGATTTCCGGATGTTTATCGGTGATAAATTTCTGGTGCGTGGTACCGTTCTGTACGCCCACTTTTTTGCCCTTCAGCTGATCAATGCTGGTGAACTTGCCCTGCTGACCGACGAACAGCGCCGAGTTGTCATAATACGGGGTGGAGAACAGTACCTGCTTTTCACGCTCAGGCGTGATGTCCATCCCGGCCATGACCGCGTCGAAACGGCGGAATTTCAGCCCCGGGATCAGGCTGTCAAAGGCCTGGTTGGTGAAGGTACAGGTGGCATCGATCTCTTTACACAGCGCGTTAGCCAGATCCACATCGAAACCGACGATCTGGTTGTTGGCGTCCACCAGCTCAAACGGAGGGTAGGAGGCCTCGGTGGCGAAACGAATGGTCTGCGCGGCGGAAGCGGAGAGGCTCATGCCTGCGAGCAGGGCGGCAATCAGTACTTTTTTCATCGTCATTTCCCCGAAAAACATCAATGTGAAAGATAGTTTTTAAACGCGTCAGTTTGCGGATGCGTGAAGCAGGAGGCATCCCCTTGCTCGACGACATGGCCATTTTCCATATACACCACCCGGCTGGCCGTCTTGCGCGCCACTTCAACTTCATGGGTGACGATAACCTGGGTGATGCCGGTTTCAGCCAGCTCGCGGATGATGCTAACGATCTGGGCGGTGATTTCCGGGTCGAGCGCCGCGGTAGGCTCATCGAACAGCAGAACCTGCGGCTCCATCATGAGCGCGCGGGCGATCGCCACACGCTGCTGCTGGCCGCCGGATAAATGCAGCGGGTAACGATCGCTGTAGGGCTTCAGACGCAGGCGCTCCAGCAGCTTCTCGGCGCGAGCCAGCGCCTGATCCTTGCTTAACCCCAGTACGCGACAGGGGGCTTCGATCAGGTTCTGCTGTACCGTCAGGTGCGGCCACAGGTTGTACTGCTGAAAAACCATGCCGACGTTCTGCCGCAGTTCGCGAATCGCTTTATCGGACGGCGCTCTGGTGAAGTCGAAATGGTTACCGGCGATGGTTAACGAACCGGAACGCGGCATCTCCAGCAGGTTGAGTACGCGCAGCAGCGAGCTCTTCCCGGCACCGCTGGGGCCGAGCAGCACCAGCGTTTCCCCCTGCGGGCAATCCAGCGTGATGTCGAACAGCGCCTGGTGCGCGCCGTAGAAGCAATTAATGCCGTTTAGTTTAATACTCATCTGGGCAGTCTGATACGAATAGCTATTGAGGCCGCAAATAGTACCTTTGGCAGAATAGTTATGCAATATTTATGCGTTAAAAGTTAAATCTAAACCACGTTTAGCTTTAAAGTTAGCACAAAATATTGCCTGGTGGGTGAGGGGGGCGTAAATGTCGGCATTCTCGGGGCGAATACCGACATTTTACCGGGGTTATCGTTTCAGCGGCGTCGCTTCAACTCCCGAACTAGCGTTTCTCCAGACTCTGTCGCAACGTTCCGGCCGGCGCGTGGCTGTTGTTGCCGAGATAGCGAACGTCATCGACGGCCCAGCATTGGCCTTCCTGGATCATCAGCACTTCGTCTTTCCAGTTCTGGGTTCCCTGTTTCAGCTCCACGCGCAGCGGAATGTTGCGCGCATCGCGATTAGGGATGGTTGAGGCGCTGGCGACGACGGCGCTGTCCGCGGGGGTGCTGCTGCTGGAGAACGGGTTAGCCTGCAGCAGCTTGCTGTTGGCCGGATCCTGACGGGCGTCATTGAGTAACTTCGCCAGGCCGTCGCTGAGATAGGGGCGCAGCGCCGCCGCATCCTGAGTACGGTTCTGGATCTGAATGTCGTAGAATTTTTGCGCTACGTCGTCAGGGCCGCCTTCGACACAAGGGCCGCTGCGGGTGCCATTATCTTTATAGGCCGGGGTGACGGTCGTACAGGCGCTGAGCGCCAGCGCGCAAGGGAGAAGTGCTGCAAGAAGTTTGTAGCGCATGATGATTTCCTTATAAGCGAACTACGTTTTCAGTTTCCGTTAAAGCATAGCGTATAGCGTGCGGATTGTACTTGACGCAAAGAGCTAAGACCTTGATGTGGCTACAGCCTTAGGGCTGGAAATCAGCAGGGGGATGACGGCGGTTTTCAGGCAGAAAAAATCACGGCGGGATAAAAATAAATTATGGCTTTGCATAAACAAGAAACACTACCCCGGAAACAGGGTAGTGTTTCTTGAGAGATAAGATTAGTTATTTCTTCTTATAGATATTAGCGGAAATGTGCAGTTTTTTATCCGTGTTCCCGGAAGAGAGCACGATAACATCCGCGCCTTTTTCATCAGCTTTTTTAATCAGCTCTTCACGAGCATCGCTCGGTGCGGTCTGGCCGGTAGAAGAAATGGTGCCGATCTTGGTGTATTGCGTATGGACCTTATCAAAAGCTTCTTTCGATAAAATCTCAGCGGAGAAGGCGTTCGCCGTTAAAAACAATGCCGCACCTGCCACTAAAGCTGCATATTTCATATTTTTAGACTCCATTGTTTATCTTGCTATCATCATGCTCTTGTTTTAACTCACCAATGAGCGATTTCAGATTGTACTAACACTGCTTTTTTTTCAAGCAAAATACTGCAATTTTATGACGGCTAGTTAACTCTTTTTTAAAGAAAAGATGACAGAATTCGCATTGATAATGCTTGCTTTTTTTTGCCGTTTACACATCGTGAACGGAGCATACTAATTTCTACTGACATTAGCTGAAAATCAGCTTAAGAGGCCGGGGCAGGGGAGACAGCGCGCGGACAGACATTCCCGGAAACATAGTTTATCATATAGACAAGCAGGGGCTGCGCCTATGGTCATGCAGGTCACCAGGGAGATAAGATGTTAACAAATAAGCGAGAGCGCGCCCGGCAGCAGCGAACCGCGTTGTGGGCCACCAGAGATGATGTCCAGCGCCATGCGCTGTCAATGAGTCTACCCTGGCTGGCTTTTGTAAATATCGCGTTTGCGTTAATGATTTTCTCCCGCAACTTTATTTTTACCTATTTTGATAAGAAGCTCCTGACTCACCAGGCGGTTATTCCTTATATCGAAATAGCGCTGATTGCGGTTATTATTATTTCGGCCATTTTAGTGATTATTGCCATCACGCCGCGTCTGGCGCAGGGGCGTTATACGCTGAATATCATCACCGCGCTGCTGCTGGTGCTCAGCCTGTGCTGGTCCCTGAGTAATTACTGTTTTATCTTTTTCTGGGCTTTGCCCTTCGCCTGGCCGCTGCTGGTTATATTGTTGACCACTGGCCTCACTGCGTTGTATCACCATTGGCCGGGCATTATCGCTTTTATGCTGCCGCTATGGGGGACGGCCTTGCTAGCGGGAATTCAGATCCACTATCACGCTGAAATTCGCTTTTTGATCCTGTGGACCATCTTTACGGCGATTTTGCTGTATGGACGACGTATTCTCCAGCGCTGGTACGATGAAGCCTGGGATACGCATCAGGAAAATATGCAGCTTATTCAGCGGCTGGAAAGTATTGCCAACCAGGATGCATTAACCGGGACCGCTAACCGCCGGGCGCTGAATGCGTATCTGGCGGAGATCTGGCAGCAAAACACGCCGTTGTCGCTGATGATGATCGATGTCGATTACTTTAAACGCTATAACGATCGCTATGGTCATCAGGCTGGTGACGAGTGCTTATCTTCTGTCGCGCAGGTGCTGAAAATGGCGGTCCGGGCCGAAGATGATCTGGTGGCTCGCTATGGCGGCGAGGAATTTGTGGTGGCGTTGCCTAGGGTTCCCCTGGTGCATGCCACCGCGATTGCCGAGCGCATTCAGCAGAAAATTCACGAGGCGGCGCTTCCTCATGAGGCATCAGAGGTGGCGTCGGTGGTGACCGTCAGTATCGGGATCGTCGATTCCGATGGCACGGTCCCGATGGAGACGCTGATCGCCCGGGCGGACAGTGCGCTGTACCAGGCGAAAAATAAAGGACGTAATCAATGGTCTTATTAACCCGGAGACGCTGCCGGGCAAGGGAGAAGGGATGAAACGGATTGCCTATGTACTCCTGTTGGCGCTACTGCTGGCCGGCTGCGCGGGGGAAAAAGGCATCATCGATCGCGACGGATATCAGCTGGACACTCGCCATCCGGCGCAGGCGGCCTATCCGCGCATAAAAGTGCTGGTTATCCACTATACCGCAGATAATTTTGATGTCTCCCTGGCAACCCTGACTGATAAAGAGGTCAGCTCCCACTATTTAATTCCTGAACAGCCGCCGCGCCACCATCATAAACCGCGGATCTGGCAGCTGGTGCCGGAAGAGGATCTGGCCTGGCACGCCGGGGTGAGCTACTGGCGCGGCAGCACGCGCATCAACGATACTTCCATTGGTATTGAACTGGAAAACCGCGGCTGGCAGAAGACTGCGGGGGGTAAAAGCTTTACCCCCTTTCACCCGGAGCAGATCGCGGCCCTGATCCCGCTGGCGCGCGATATTATCACCCGCTACCACATCGCGCCGCAGAACGTGGTAGCCCATGCCGATATCGCCCCGCAGCGCAAAGACGATCCGGGACCGTTGTTCCCCTGGCAACAGCTGGCGCAGCAGGGGATTGGCGCCTGGCCGGACGAGCAGCGGGTGGCTTTCTATCTGAACGGGCGCCCGGCCAGTGAGCCAGTGGACCCTGAGGTAGTACTGGATTTGCTGGCGCGCTACGGCTATCAGGTCACGCCGGAGATGACTCCCGCGCAGAAAAAACGAGTGATTACCGCCTTCCAGATGCACTTCCGCCCCCAGCGCTGGGATGGCGTAGCAGATGCGCAAACCGAAGCGATAGCCGAGGCGCTGTTAGAAAAGTATGGTCAGGGTTAGCGGTGAAGTTTACCGTGGTCGCGCAGCCAGGCGGCGGTACGCACAATCCCGTCGTCCAGCGTCACCACCGGCTGATAACCCAGCTCATCCTGCGCGCGAGTGATATCGAGCGTAAAATCAAAATTCAGTTTCGAGACGCCGTAGTGGGTAAAGGCCGGCTCTTTGGCCGTTTTATCGCCAAAACGCTCCATGCTGCGGGCGATAATATCCAGCATCGGGTAGGGGACTGAGCGGATCCGGCATTTGATGCCCAGCTCGTCGATCAGTTTCTGCACGATACTGCGCAGGGTGCGCGGTTCGCCGTTGCTGATATTCCACGCGCGGGCGGAGGGAAGATGATCGCACGCCGGCTGGCTCGCCAGCCACATCGCGTGGACGGCGTTTTCATAATAGGTCATATCGACCAGCGCGCTGCCGCCCCGCGGCAACAGGACGCTGCCATAGTGTTGCATCATTTGCGCCAGCCGGGGAATAAAGACTTTATCGTGCGGCCCGAACAGGCTCTGCGGGCGCAAAATGGTAAAACGGGTGTGCGGGTTGGCCTGCGCCAGCAGGTTGATCACCTCTTCGCTGGCTGCCTTGCTGCGGGCAAACTCGTTGGCGAAGCGGTGCGGGCGGAAATCTTCCTGAATATCGCGATGGTGGTGATAATCAAAATAGAGCGAGGGCGAAGAGATATGAACGAAATTGCGTACGCCCCATGCTACAGACCACTCGCCGAGGCGACGGGTGGCGCGGACGTTAGCGAGATCGAAAGCCTGCTGCGTGCCCCAGGGCGAGGTAAAGCTTGAGCAGTGCCACAGGGTATCGATACCGGCGAGCATCACTTTAGCCTGCGAAGAGACCAGCTCGGTTAAATCCGCCGGGATGAATTCCGCCCCCATTTTGCTCAGAAGCTTACCCATCGCTTCGTTGCGCCCGGTCGCTCGCACGCTGATGCCCTTGTTGCGCAGATATTCCACTGCGTTGCGGCCTAATCCGCTGGTCGCACCGGTAACCAGTACCTTCATATCACTCTACTGTCCCAGAAAAGAATTTCGTGCGCATTTTTCCGTGATTCTCCCGACTATGCAATGAGAATCATGAAAGAATAATGCTTATCCTTCGACTCTGCCTGAGATTTGTTCGGCCAACCGGGCGATGCGTTGCGCCATACCGCGGAAAATAAACAGGTGCGCCGGGATCATCAGCAGCCAGTAGACCAGGCCCGGCATACCGTGCGGGTGCCACCAGGCGCGGACGTCCAGTTCACGACGATCGCCTTTATCGTTAATGGTAAAGCTTAACCGGCCCAGCCCCGGCGCTTTCATGCCGAACAGCAGAGTGAGCTGTTTTTCTTCCTCCACAATAATCACCTTCCAGCTGTCGACCGTATCGCCGGTCTGCAGATAGTCGCGCTGCGGTCGCCCTTTGGCCAACCGGTGGCCGACCAGCAGATCCATCGCGCCGCGGGTTTTCCACAGCAGATTGCCGAAAAAATATCCCTCTTTACCGCCGATTTGGTTAACAACCTGCCACAAAGCTTCGCGGCTCGCCGGAGTGGCGACGGTGCAGCCTGCCTGTTTCGGATAGTAGCCGTACTCCGGTCGCCAGCGGGCGAAAGCCTGGGCGTCGTAGCCCCAGTCGCTGGAGTTTACCAGCTGCTCTTCTTCTTTCAGGGTGCGGCGAACCGCCTGATCGAAGGGGATCAGCGTTTGCGGGATCAGCGCCCGCAGCGTCCGGTCATCGGCGATCAGATCGTGCTTCAACCCCTGAATCAGCGCTTTGGCGATGGTCGGCGGCACCGAGGTGATGACATTGAGGAACCACACCGAGATCCAGCGCGTCGGCAGGGGAATCGGAATAAGCGGGCGGTGTTTGCCGCTGACGGCCATAAAGCGAATGAACTGCTGCTGGTAGCTTAACACCTCCGGACCGGCGGCTTCGAAGACGCGGTGCGCGTCGGAAGGATGATTCAGCAGCTCAACGAGGTCAACGAGCAGGTTTTCCAGCGCGACAGGGGTGGTACGCGAACGCACCCAGCGCGGAGGAGTCAGCACCGGCAGGTTATAGACCATGTCGCGCATCACCTCGAAGGCGGCGGAGCCGGCGCCGACGATAATCCCGGCCCGCAGCTCGGTGACCGGCACACCCGACTCGCGCAGGAGATCGCCGGTGACCTGACGAGCGCGCAGATGGTCGGACTGTTCCTGCGCTGGTGCCTGCAGCGAGCTGAGAAAGATAATCTGACGCACCGGCGTCTGGCGCAGGGCATCGCGAACATGCGTCGCCACCCGACGCTCATGGGCGATAAAATCGCCGCCTTCGCCCATGCCATGTACCAGATAATAAAGCGTATCGATACCCGTGAGCAGAGCAGGCAGAATCTGCGGCTGGTTGAGATCGACGGACCGGCAGGTGACGCCGGGCAAATCGAGCTTTTGCAGTCGGTCGGTATGGCGCGCCGCCGCCAGCACTGGATAACCCCGCGCGCTTAACTCGCGCACCAAATGCTGGCCTATATAGCCGCTGGCGCCGAGCACCAGAACAGATTGCGACACGCCTGACTCCTTAGCGTTGTAAAAAAGCCTGCCAGTGGGCGACCACCTCGCTCAACTGCTGACGGTCGACATCCAGGTGAGTGACCAGACGGACGACTGGCGAAGCGTTGATCAGCACGCCGCGCGCCTGCATAAACTCGCCGAGCGCCCGGGCCTGCTCATCACCGACGCGAACGAACAGCATGTTGGTATCGTGACGAGTAACGTCGGCGCCGATGGCGCGCAGCTGATCCGCCATCCACGCGGCGTTATCATGATCCTCCTGCAGGCGCTGGACATTATTTTTCAGTGCGTACAGCCCGGCGGCGGCCAGAATGCCCGCCTGGCGCATCCCGCCGCCGACCATTTTCCGCCAGCGAACGGCGCGACGAATGTACGCCTCACTACCGACCAGCAGCGAGCCTACCGGGGCGCCAAGCCCCTTTGACAGACAGATGGTGAAGGAGTCGCAGTATTGGGCGATATCGCGTAACTCGCAGCCGTAGGCCACCACGGCGTTAAAGATGCGCGCGCCGTCGACGTGCAGCGCCAGATTGCGCTGGCGGGTAAACGCCCAGGCTTCCTGCAGATAGTCGCGAGGCAGCACCTTACCGTTATGGGTGTTTTCCAGACTCAGCAGGCGGGTCGGGGCAAAATGGATATCGTCAGGTTTGATTTTTGCTGCGACTTTATCCAGCGGCAGCGAACCGTCCGCCGCGGCGTCAATCGGCTGCGGCTGAATACTGCCGAGAACCGCCGCCCCGCCGGCTTCGTACAGATAGTTATGCGCCCCCTGGCCGACGATATACTCTTCGCCGCGCTGGCAATGGCTGAGCAGGCCGACGAGGTTGGCCTGGGTGCCGGTGGGCAGAAACAGCGCCGCCTCTTTGCCGGCCAGGTCGGCGGCGTAGCGCTGAAGTTCATTGACGGTAGGGTCGTCGCCATACACATCGTCCCCGACCGGGGCGGCCATCATGGCTTCCAGCATGGCGCGCCCGGGGCGGGTAACGGTATCACTGCGCAGATCGATCACGGCTATTCCTTGTTCTGGTTCAGAGTATTGCTTCTGTTTTACCTGAGCCAGTTGGTTTTCGCCAGTTCGATGACTTCATCGCCGCGCCCGCTGATGATCGCCCGCAGCATATACAGGCTAAAGCCTTTAGCTTGCTCCAGCTTGATCTGCGGCGGGATCGCCAGCTCCTCTTTGGCGACCACGACGTCGACCAGCACTGGACCGTCGGTGCGGAAGGCGGTCTGCAGCGCTTCATCCACCTCGGAGGCTTTCTCAACGCGAATACCTTTAATCCCGCAGGCTTCGGCGATGCGGGCGAAGTTGGTGTCGTGCAGCTCCGTGCCGTCGGTGAGATAGCCCCCGGCCTTCATCTCCATCGCCACGAAACCCAGCACGCTGTTGTTAAAGATGATAATTTTCACCGGCAGCTTCATCTGCGCCAGCGACAGAAAATCCCCCATCAGCATGCTAAACCCGCCGTCGCCGCACATGGCCACCACCTGACGCTCCGGCGCGGTGGCCTTGGCGCCAATGGCCTGCGGCATGGCGTTGGCCATGGAGCCGTGATTGAATGAACCCAGCAGGCGGCGTTTGCCGTTCATCTTGAGATAGCGTGCCGCCCAGACGGTCGGGGTGCCGACATCGCAGGTGAAAATGGCGTCTTCATCGGCAAAATGGCTGATCTGCTGCGCCAGATATTGCGGGTGGATCGCCTTCTCGCTGGGCTTCGCCAGATCGTCGAGTCCTTTTCGCGCGTCGCGATAGTGCTCCAGCGCCTTATCGAGGAAGCGGCGATCGGTTTTCTCTTCCAGCAGCGGCAGCAGCGCCTTCAGCGTTGATTTAATGTCGCCCACCAGCGCCATATCGACCTTACTGTGCGCGCCGATGCTGCCGGGGTTAATGTCGATCTGAATAATTTTGGCGTCGGTCGGATAGAAGGCGCGATAGGGGAACTGGGTGCCGAGCAGGATCAGGGTGTCGGCATTCATCATGGTGTGGAAGCCAGAAGAGAAGCCAATCAGCCCGGTCATGCCCACATCATACGGGTTGTCATACTCCACATGCTCTTTACCGCGCAACGCATGGACGATGGGAGCTTTAATTTTCGCCGCGAACTCCACCAGCTCCTGGTGGGCGCCGGCGCAACCGCTGCCGCACATGAGCGCGATATTGCTGGAGTAGCGGATAAGCTGGGCCAGCTTGCGCAGCTCTTCTTCCGCCGGGGTGACCGTCGGCAACGGCGCATGATACCACTGGCTGCTGGCGCTCTCCGGGGCCGCCTTCAGCGCCACGTCGCCGGGCAGCACCACCACCGAAACGCCGCGGTTGATCACCGCCTTGCGCATCGCCACCGCCAGCACCTGCGGGATCTGCTCCGGGGTGGAGACCAGCTCGCAGTAGTGGCTGCATTCGCGGAACAGCTCCTGGGGATGGGTCTCCTGGAAATAGCCGCTGCCAATCTCGCTGGATGGAATGTGGGCGGCAATCGCCAGCACCGGGACATGGTTGCGGTGACAGTCAAACAGACCGTTGATCAGATGCAGGTTACCCGGTCCGCAGGAACCAGCGCAGACCGCCAGTTCGCCGGTCAGTTGCGCCTCCGCGCCGGCGGCGAAAGCGGCAACCTCTTCGTGCCGGGTGGCCATCCAGTCGATGGTGCCCATGCGGTTCAGGCTATCGCTCAATCCATTGAGGGAATCGCCGGTGACGCCCCAGATACGTTTCACGCCGGCCTGTTCCAGCATTTTGGCAATGTATGCGGCCACGGTTTGTTTCATGATCTCCATCTCCTTTTTTTGATAACGCCTTCAAGCTTAGATGAAACTGCAGCTTACGTTGCCGATTGCCCTCAATTTTTTGCTGGTTTTATTGCTGAAGCATTGGGCATACTCTGGGATCTCACAGGGTGTAAAACAGGAAGCACATCAAATGGTTAAGGGATTGTTAAACGCAGTAAACAGAACGCTGTCGCATGAAGACGCCGGTAAACTCTTGTTACGACTCGCCGTCGGCGGGTTAATGCTGTTTCACGGTTTGCACAAGCTGCTGGATGGCGTGGATGGCATTAGCGGGATGCTGGCGGCGAAGGGGTTGCCGGGGTTTATCGCCTACGGTGTGCTGGCGGGGGAAGTGGTCGCCCCCTGTTTGTTGATTGTCGGCATCCTGACGCGCCCTGCGGCGCTGGTGTTGGCTTTCACCATGGTGGTAGCGTGGCTGATGGTCGGTCTCGGCAAGACATTTGCGCTTGATGCGGTGGGGGCGTGGGCGATCGAGAATCTGGTCTATTTCTTTGTTGGCGCGCTGGCGATTGCGCTTTTGGGCGCCGGGCGTTACTCGCTGGCCGGTCAGTCGGTCTGGCGGTAAAAATGCCTCATTCGTCCTGGGGCGTAAAGTCGATACTGTTGTCGGTTTGCCGCTTTTCAGTCCGGGAAAGCGTTTATCTCATGTCGCCTGAGAGTTTATTGTCGCCAGGGGTTTTCCCGGAGGCGGCGCATTGCGCCTTCTCCGGGCTACCAAATCGCACAGCGCTGTAGCCCCGGTAAGCGGTAGCGCCACCGGGGATTTTGACCTCAGGCGAGAACCAGATCGCTCTGCGGGCGACAGGAGCAGGCCAGCACATAGCCGTCGGCGATTTCATCTTCGGTCAGCGTCATGGTGCTGGTGACGCTATACTCCCCGGAAACGACTCTGGTTTTGCAGCAGCCGCAGACGCCGGCGCGGCAGGCGACGGTCACCGGCACCTGATTGCTCTCCAGCGCCTCGAGCAGGGTGGTGCCCACCGGCGCGTAAAACTCTCTCGCCGGCTGCAGTTTGGTGAATTTCAGCCCGCTGGTGGCGGCCTCTGCCACCGGGGTGAAGAACTTCTCCTTAAAGAAGCGGGTGACACCCAGGGCGGCCACCTCCTGCTCAACCTTCTCCATATACGGCGCTGGCCCGCAGGTCATCACGGTGCGGCTGGCGATATCCGGCACGCTCTGCAGTAGCTCCAGGGTCAGACGGCCGGCGACAAAACCGTGCGTTGCGTTGTGCTCCGCCACCAGGGTAACCGGATAGTTGCGCCACTCCTCGGCAAAGATCACATCCTCCGGCGAACGAACGCTATAGATCACTTGCACGTCTGCCAGCGGGCGGTACTTCGCCAGCCAGCGGCGCATCGACATTATCGGCGTCACCCCGCAGCCGGCGGCCAGCAGCAGGAATTTATCTTCTGCTTTATCGTCGCAGATAAACTCGCCCATCGCATCGGACAGCCAAAGATAATCGCCGCGTTTGACCTCGTGGGTTAACCATTGTGAACCCGCACCCTCGTTAATGCGGCGAACGGTCAGCGTAATATACTCGCTGACCCCCGGCGTGGAGGAGAGGGTGTAGGCGCGCAGCGTTTCCGCGGAATCACGCACGCTGACCAGGGCGTACTGCCCGGCGCGATACGGATAGTAATCGTGGCACAGCAGCGAAAGGGTCCACACGTCCGGGGTTTCCTGGTGAATGTGGTGAACCTGCATCCGCCACGGGCATTGCGAAGTTGGCATGGTCATCAGGGACTCCTTACGCGCTCAGCAGCTGCTGCATATCTTGTTCCACGGTGGTCACGGAACGCAGACCAAACTTCTCATTGAGGACAGCCAGCAGATCCGGAGTGAAGAAGCCTGGCGCCGTCGGGCCGGTGACGATATTTTTCACGCCGAGAGACAGCAGCGTCAGCAGGATGACAATCGCTTTCTGTTCGAACCAGGAGAGCACCAGCGACAGCGGCAGATCGTTGACGCCGCAGCCCAGTTTTTCCGCCAGCGTGACCGCCAGAATAATCGCCGAATAGGCATCATTACACTGACCAGCGTCGACCAGACGCGGCAGGCCTTCGATATCGCCGAAATCCAGCTTGTTAAAGCGGTATTTACCGCAGGCCAGCGTCAGGATCAGACAGTCGTCCGGCACGCTGGTGGCAAAATCGGTGAAATAGTTACGTTCCCCGCGCGCGCCGTCGCAGCCGCCGACGAGGAAGATATGGCGCAGTTTTTCACGGCTGACCAGATCGATCAGCGTATCCGCCGCGCCGAGCAGGGTCTGACGGCCAAAGCCGACGGTGATCAGATGCGGGATTTCGCTGTACGGGAAGCCCGCCATCTGCTGCGCCTGGGCAATGACCGGGGAGAAGTCTTCGCCTTCCAGGTGGTTCACGCCCGGCCAGCCGACGATGCTGCGAGTCCAGATGCGATCGTCGTAAGCGCCGACGGTGGGATCGATGATGCAGTTAGAGGTCATCACGATGGGGCCCGGGAAGCGGGCGAATTCCACCTGCTGGTTCTGCCAGCCGCTGCCGTAGTTGCCGATCAGATGTTTGAATTTACGCAGCTCCGGATAGCCGTGCGCCGGCAGCATTTCGCCGTGGGTATAGACGTTGACGCCGGTGCCTTCCGTCTGCTCCAGCAGGTTGTAGAGATCTTTCAGGTCGTGGCCAGAGATCAGGATACATTTACCTGCGGTGGCTTTTACGTTGACCTGAGTCGGCGTTGGGTGGCCATATTTCGTGGTTTCGCCGGCGTCAAGGATGCTCATCACTTTGAAGTTCATCTGGCCGATTTCCATCGAACATTCGAGCAGCGCATTCATATCCGCAGGCCAGGTGCCCAGCCACGCCATGATCTTGTGGTACTGGGCGTAAATGGCGTTGTCGTACTGGCCGAGCACGTGGGCGTGTTCCATATAAGCCGCAGCGCCTTTCAGACCATACAGGCACAGCAGGCGCAGGCCGAGGATATTCTCGCCGATAGCGGCTTTATCTTTATTCGGGGCATAGTCTGCCGCCTGACGCTGCAGGCCACCCAGATCGTCGCCGACCAGCTGCAGGTCGGCCACCGGGCTGTCAACTTTGGCGCTGGCATCAAGGTCCAGGCACTGCGCTTTCAGCGCCTCACGCATGGCAATCGCCTGACGGGCATAGCCGACGATGCGCGGAGAATCGAAATTGACGTTAGTTAGCGTAGAGAAGAAGGCGCGGGGGGCGAAGCTGTCGACCTCATGATCGATAATGCCATATTCGCGGGCCTTAAGCGCCCAGGCGGAGAGGCCTTGCAGTGACGCAATCAGCAGATCCTGTAGATCGGAGGTTTCCGCTGTTTTACCGCACATCCCCTGCGCGTAAGAGCAGCCGTTGCCGGCCGGGGTACGAATGGTTTGTTCACATTGCACACAAAACATGGTCACACCTTTAAAGTTATATTTGATATACATGTTTAAGGTTATGCCCGAGCGCGTGAGGAGAAAAGGTATTTCTGATACAACTTAAAGGGAGATTGATTTAGCGCAAAATTGGCGGCAGGAAGTCTGCCGCCAGCGCCTACTCAGGCGGCAAAAAAGGCGATCAGGATCGGGACCAGCAGGCTCAGCAGAAAACCGTGCACGATAGCGGCAGGGACGATCTCCACGCCGCCGGAACGCTGCAGCACCGGTAGGGTGAAGTCCATGGAAGTGGCGCCGCACAGACCCAGCGCCGTGGAGCGGCTACGGCGAATCAGGCCCGGAATTAACATGATGGCCAGCAGCTCGCGGCACAGGTCGTTGAAGAACGCCGCGCTGCCGATTACCGGGCCAAAGGATTCGGTCAGTAAAATACCGGAGAGTGAATACCAGCCGAAGCCGCTGGCCATCGCCAGACCGGTCTTTAGCGGCAAATCCAGAATAAAGGCGTTGAGGATGCCGCCGAGTAATGAACTGATCGTGACCACCACGGCGACGATCATTCCCCGGCGGTTAAGGACTATTTGTCGCAGACTCATTCCATTATTGCGTAATTGAATACCGACGAGGAACAGGAGAAAGATCAGCGTATATTCGCTGGCTTCGGTGGCGTGTTGTAAAAAAGGCAGGCCGGTCAGGCCAAGCAAAAAACCGAGGACCACCACCCCGCACAGCTGGAGTGATTCCAGGGCCATGGCCAGGCGCGAGGGTAATTTCTCCTGACGATGCAGACTGCGCCAGGGCATTTTTCTTTCCAGCCACAGCAGAGCGGTAATATTACACAGTAAAATGATGACCACGCTCACCGCGGCGTAATGCAATATCGCCAGCAGATTGCTGGCCAGATTGTCGAGAAACGCCAGGCTGATACCCATAAAAAAGAGGATCACATAGACAATCCAGCTCAGCATCCGGTGAATCAGTTTTAGCGCAGAGGAGTGACGAAGAGGCAGTAAATAGCCGACGACCAGCGGCAACAGAATGATGAACAGTCCCGAGAACATGAACGATGCAGCCCTTGCATGATGAGAATAGCGCTCATGACACTACCCAAATAGCCGGGCCGAGTAAAGCTGTCGCCAGAAAGAAAAAGCCCGGAGACCCGGGCTTAGAAAGGATTAATCGCGTTTTTCCAGCAGAGTGCGGTACAGCACGCCGCCAAGGATCCCGCCGACGATCGGCATGACCCAGAACAGCCACAGCTGCTGCAGCGCCCAACCGCCCTGGAAAATCGCCACCGCGGTGCTGCGCGCCGGGTTGACGGAAGTGTTGGTGACCGGAATGCTGATTAAATGGATGAGAGTCAGCGCCAGGCCGATAGCGATCGGCGCGAAGCCCGCAGGCGCGTGTTTATCGGTAGCGCCATGGATAACCAGCAGGAAGCCGCAGGTCAGTACGATTTCAATAACGATAGCCGACAGCATAGAGAAGCCGCCCGGGGAGTGTTCGCCATAGCCGTTTGAGGCAAAGCCGCTGGCGGCGGCATCAAATCCGGCTTTACCGCTGGCCACCACGTACAGCACCGCGGCGGCAATAATTCCGCCGACCACCTGGGCGATAATATAGCCAATGACCTCTTTCGCCGGGAAACGACCACCGGCCCACAGGCCTAAGGTTACCGCCGGGTTGAAATGACCGCCGGAAATATGGCCAACCGCATACGCCATGGTTAATACGGTTAAACCAAATGCCAGCGCCACGCCGGCAAAACCGATACCCAACTCGGGAAATGCTGCGGCAAGTACGGCGCTACCGCAGCCGCCAAATACAAGCCAGAAGGTGCCGAAGCATTCGGCTGCTAATTTTCTGAACATAACCACCTCAATTTAAATGTATACGCGCACGAGCGGACCGTGCCGGTCTTTATTTATCGTGATAAGGGACGACGATAAAAATAAAGCGGCGTTATTCTAGAGATAATCGCCATCCCAGAGCCAGTTAAATATATTGATATTATTTGATTTAGGGCAAGGTGAAGGGATTGCGTTTGCCAGTTTAACTCTTCCTATATCCATCCAAGATTATCAATAGTGTAGAACATAACGTCTGAAATAAAACTATTTTGTTTGATGAATAATCAATAGCCGTTAATAGACGATAAGTGCGTAATTTTATGAATATATTTAATCTCCCGAATAGGATGCGCAGAGGTGATTAAGCGGAGTGTCATCTTGCCGCCGCCCTCGCTATACTGTTGATTACTGAAGGAGAGTGGTGGTGTAGCGGAGGGGATATGCTTCTTGAGCGCGTAGAAATCGTCGGTTTTCGCGGTATCAATCGTCTGTCGTTGATGCTGGAGCAAAATAACGTCCTGATCGGGGAGAACGCGTGGGGGAAGTCCAGTCTGCTTGATGCGCTGACCCTGCTTTTGTCGCCAGAGTTCGATCTTTATCACTTTGTCCGCGATGACTTCTGGTTTCCCGCAGGCGACATCCAGGGGCGCGAGCACCATTTGCATATTATTCTGACCTTTCGTGAAACCGAGCCGGGGCGCCATCGGGTGCGGCGTTTCCGTCCGCTTCAGCGCTGTTGGGTGCCCTGTGATGACGGGTATCACCGGGTCTTCTACCGCCTGGAAGGCGAACTCGCCGATGACGATAGCGTGATGACCCTGCGCAGTTTTATCGATGGCGAAGGCGAAGCGCTGGTGCTGGAGGATATCGATGAGCTGGCCAGACACCTGGTGCGTTTGATGCCGGTGCTGCGCCTGCGCGACGCGCGCTTTATGCGGCGCATTCATAACGGAACGGTACCGCACTCGCCGCAGATTGAGATCACCGCCCGCCAGCTGGATTTTCTGTCCCGCGAACTGGTCAGCCACCCGCAAAATTTATCCGACGGTCAGATCCGTCAGGGGTTGTCGGCCATGGTGCAGCTGCTGGAGCATTACTTTGCCGAGCAAAGCAGCGCACAGACGCGACATCGCCTGATGCGTCGACGTTCCCATGATGAGCAGCGTAGCTGGCGTTACCTGGATATTATCAACCGCATGATCGACAAGCCCGGCGGGCGCAGCCATCGGGTGATCCTGCTGGGGCTGTTTGCTACCCTGCTGCAGGCGAAAGGGACGGTGCGCCTCGATCGCGACGCGCGGCCGCTGCTGTTGATTGAGGATCCCGAGACCCGCCTGCACCCGATCATGCTCTCCGTCGCCTGGCATCTGCTGAATTTGCTGCCGTTGCAGCGTGTGACCACCACCAACTCCGGAGAGCTGCTGTCCCTGACGCCGGTGGAGCAGGTTTGTCGGCTGGTGCGTGAATCGGCGCGGGTGTCGGCATGGCGGCTGGGGCCGGGCGGAATGAATGCCGAAGAGAGTCGACGCATTGCCTTTCACATCCGCTTCAATCGCGCCTCATCGCTCTTCGCCCGCTGTTGGCTGCTGGTGGAGGGGGAGACGGAAACCTGGGTTATCAACGAGCTGGCCCGCCAGTGCGGCCATCATTTTGATGCTGAAGGGGTGAAAGTGATTGAATTCGCCCAGTCGGGCCTGAAGCCATTGATCAAATTCGCCCGCCGGATGGGGATCCAGTGGCACGTGCTGGTGGATGGCGATGAGGCAGGAAAAAAATATGCCGCGACCGTACGCGGTCTGCTGAATAACGATCGCGAGCTGGAGCGCGACCATCTGACCGCTCTGCCGGCGCTGGATATGGAACACTTTATGTATCGTCAGGGATTTGATGACGTTTACCACCGGGTGGCGCAGATCCCGGATAATGTGCCCATGAATATGCGGCGGGTGATCACCAAGGCCATCCATCGCTCATCCAAGCCGGACCTGGCGATTGAGGTGGCAATGGAAGCCGGCCGCCGTGGGGTGGACGCTGTGCCGACGCTGCTGAAAAAAATGTTCTCGCGGGTACTGTGGCTGGCCCGCGGTCGCGCTGATTAATCTCTTCGCCGTCGGGAATTTCGGCGGCGCAAAGCTCTCCGGCAGCTAAACAAAACATCATTGGCGCGAAAAATGGGTGTCCTGTTGCCGACGGGTTTCGATAGAATCACCGCCTGGAGCGGCAGGGAAACAGCAGGAATCGGAATATGAAAGTGAAGGGAAAA
Source organism: Klebsiella sp. GB_Kp047 (assembly GCF_040065235.1). Lineage (NCBI taxonomy): Bacteria > Pseudomonadati > Pseudomonadota > Gammaproteobacteria > Enterobacterales > Enterobacteriaceae > Klebsiella > Klebsiella sp. GB_Kp047. The sequence continues at coordinate 166,947 of NZ_JBEAJG010000032.1, forward strand.
CGCAGGACCGTCTGGTGGCTGTTGGCGATCGTTGTGCTGGGTCTGGCTGTCTGGGGATGGCGGATCCTCAATGCGCCGCTACCGCACTACCAGACGCTGGTGGTGCGCAAAGGCGATCTCCAGCAGAGCGTGCTGGCCACCGGCAAGCTGGATGCCCTGCGAAAAGTTGACGTCGGCGCCCAGGTCAGCGGACAGCTGAAGACGCTGCACGTGAATATCGGCGATAAGGTCAAAAAGGACCAACTGCTGGGGGTTATCGATCCTGAGCAGGCGCAAAACCAGATCAAAGAGGTGGAGGCGACGTTGATGGAGCTGCGCGCCCAGCTCAATCAGGCGCGCGCGGAGAGTAAGCTGGCGCAGGTGACCCTGGCCCGTCAGCAGCAGCTGGCGCAGCGCCAGCTGGTCTCGCGACAAGACCTCGATACCGCGGCCACCGACCTGGCGGTGAAACAGGCGCAAATCGGCACCATTGAAGCGCAAATTAAGCGCAACCAGGCAACGCTCGACACGGCGAAGACCAACCTCGACTACACGCGGATCCTGGCGCCGATGGCTGGTGAAGTGACGCAAATTACTACCCTGCAGGGACAGACGGTGATCGCTGCCCAGCAGGCGCCGAACATTCTGACCCTGGCGGACCTCAGCACCATGCTGGTGAAAGCGCAGGTCTCCGAAGCGGATGTCATCCACCTCAGACCGGGACAAAAGGCGTGGTTTACCGTGCTGGGCGACCCGCTAACTCGCTATGAAGGCAAGCTGAAGGACATTCTGCCGACGCCGGAAAAAGTCAACGACGCCATCTTCTATTATGCCCGCTTCGAGGTCCCGAACCCGCAGGGAATTCTGCGCCTCGACATGACCGCGCAGGTGCATATCCAACTGGCCGAGGTGAAGAACGTGATCACCATCCCGCTGAGCGCCCTGGGTGATGCGGTCGGTGATAACCGCTACCACGTCCGGCTGTTGCGTACCGGTGAGGTCAAAGAGCGTGAGATTGTCATTGGCGCGCGCAATGATACCGACGTCGCGGTGGTACAGGGTCTTGAAGAAGGGGATGAGGTAATCGTCGGCGAGAGCGCGAGCGGGGCGGCAAAATGACGGCCCTGCTCGAGCTGCGTGATATTCGTCGCAGCTATCCTTCCGGCGACGGCAGCGTTGAGGTCCTCAAGGGGATCACCCTCAGTATCCATGCCGGGGAGATGGTGGCGATCGTGGGCGCCTCCGGCTCGGGTAAATCAACGCTGATGAACATCCTTGGCTGCCTCGACAAACCCACCAGCGGCACCTATCGGGTGGCGGGAACCGATATTGCACAGCTGGATGGCGATGCGCTGGCCCGTCTGCGGCGGGAGCACTTTGGTTTTATCTTTCAACGCTATCACCTGCTGTCGCATCTGACCGCCGCGCAGAACGTCGAAGTGCCGGCGGTGTATGCCGGCAGTGAACGGCGGGCGCGCCTGGCGCGCGCGCATGAGCTCCTGGCGCGCCTGGGGCTTGGCGATCGCGCCGACTATCAGCCGTCGCAGCTGTCCGGCGGCCAACAGCAGCGGGTCAGTATCGCCCGCGCCCTGATGAATGGTGGGGAAGTGATCCTCGCCGATGAGCCGACCGGCGCGCTGGACAGCCATTCCGGCGAAGAGGTGATGGCGATCCTGCATCAACTGAAAGCGCAGGGCCATACGGTTATCATTGTTACCCACGATCCGCAGGTTGCCGCTCAGGCGGAGCGGATCGTTGAGATCCGCGATGGCGAGATCGTCCGCAACCCGCCCGCCTGCCGCCAGGGCGGCGGGCTGCGCGCCCGTCAGCATGGGGAGCCCTCGGCGTGGCGTCAGTTTACCAGCGGCTTTCGCGAGGCGCTGGTCATGGCCTGGCGGGCGATGGCGGCGAATAAAATGCGCACCCTGCTGACCATGCTCGGCATTATTATCGGGATTGCCTCGGTGGTGTCGATCGTGGTGGTGGGCGATGCCGCCAAACAAATGGTGCTGGCGGATATTCGCGCGATAGGCACCAATACCATTGACGTCTACCCTGGCAAGGATTTTGGCGATGACGACCCGCGCTATCAACAGGCGCTGAAGTATGACGACTTGCTGGCGATCCAGAAACAGCCGTGGGTGCGTTCCGCCACGCCGGCGGTGTCAAAAAGCCTGCGCCTGCGCGCCAACAATATTGACGTTGCCGCCAGCGCGGAAGGGGTCGGGCCGCAGTACTTTAATGTTTACGGCATGACCTTCAGCGAGGGCAATACCTTCAATGAACTGCAGCTCAACAGCCGGGCTCAGGTGGTGGTGCTCGACAGCAATACCCGTCGCCAGCTGTTTCCTAATAAAGCGAAAGTGGTGGGCGAGGTGATCCTGGTGGGTAATATGCCGGCCACGGTGATTGGCGTTGCGGATGAAAAGCAGTCGATGTTCGGCAGCAGTAAAATTCTCCGCGTCTGGTTGCCTTACACCACCATGGCGGGAAGAGTGATGGGCCAGTCGTGGCTGAACTCGATCACCGTCCGGGTTCATGAAGGCTATGACAGTGACACTGCTGAAAAACAGCTGCTGCGTTTGCTGGAGCTGCGGCATGGTAAAAAAGATGTCTTCACCTGGAATATGGACAGCATCTTGAAAACCGCCGAAAGGACCACACATACCTTACAGCTGTTCCTGACACTGGTGGCGGTGATCGCCCTGGTGGTCGGCGGGATTGGGGTGATGAATATTATGCTGGTGTCGGTGACCGAACGGACGCGGGAGATCGGCATCCGCATGGCGGTTGGCGCGCGGGCCAGCGATGTGCTGCAGCAGTTTCTCATCGAGGCGGTGCTGGTTTGCCTGGTCGGCGGCGCGCTGGGGGTAACGTTGTCGCTGATGATCGCGTTTATTCTTCAGCTGTTTCTCCCGGGCTGGGAGATCGGTTTTTCGCCGCTGGCGCTGGTGACGGCGTTTCTCTGTTCGACGTTAACCGGGGTGCTGTTTGGCTGGCTGCCGGCGCGCAATGCGGCGCGGCTCGATCCGGTGGATGCCCTGGCGCGGGAGTAGTCGGGATGAGAAATAAAAATGCCAGTCAGAAGGACTGGCATTTTATTAGCAGGATGTACACAATGAAGCAAAAGAGTTATGCAGCCGTTTCCGCTTCCACAGGGACGATCACGCTGGCGTGGTTGCCTTTTGGCCCCTGGTGAACATCAAACCGAACGGCTTGTCCGGCTTTTAGCGTTCTGTAACCATCCATCTGGATGGTGGAGTAATGGGCGAAAATGTCTTCGCCGCCGCCCTCAGGGCAGATAAAACCGAACCCTTTGGCATTGTTGAACCACTTAACAGTACCCATTTCCATACTTCGACATCCTTCGTAAATCTTTATTAGTAAGATGGAATGAACCGGTGGTGGAGTGACGAGTTGTTCAATTGCTCGCCAACTCTCGCCACTACAATTTAGAGAAATACGAAAACGCGTCAAGCGATTGAGGAGGGGGAACGGCGAAAAATGCGTCAAAATTTGAAGCAGTTAACGCTATTGCCGGGGAATGTGACAGCCGTCGCGGATAGAAGCGATAGATGATAGTTATCTATGATCTGTTGTAGATTTGTGATGAGCATAACCTCTGGTCATCGACAGGCCTCCGCCTGTTGGCAACAGCAACCGATGATGAACACTGACGATGAGTAAGAGAGATTGGCTGGACTTCGAGCACCTGGTTGACGACGAAGTTCGTGATGCGATTAAACCGCCATCTATGTATAAAGTGATATTGGTCAATGATGACTACACTCCAATGGAGTTTGTTATTGACGTGTTACAAAAATTCTTTTCTTATGATGTTGAACGTGCAACGCAACTGATGCTCACGGTTCACTATGAAGGTAAGGCGATTTGTGGCGTGTTTACCGCGGAAGTGGCGGAGACCAAAGTCGCTATGGTGAATCAGTACGCGAGGGAGAACGAGCATCCATTGCTGTGTACGCTGGAAAAAGCCTGAATTCAGGCATGAAAATTGGGGGAGGTGCCTATGCTCAATCAAGAACTGGAACTCAGTTTAAATATGGCTTTCGCCAGAGCGCGCGAGCACCGTCATGAGTTTATGACCGTCGAGCACTTGCTGCTGGCTCTGCTAAGCAACCCCTCGGCCCGTGAGGCCCTGGAAGCGTGTTCAGTGGACCTGGTGGCATTGCGTCAGGAACTTGAAGCCTTCATCGAACAAACCACACCCGTCCTGCCAGCCACGGAAGAAGAGCGCGACACCCAGCCGACGCTGAGCTTCCAGCGTGTGCTGCAGCGCGCCGTTTTCCACGTGCAATCTTCTGGCCGCAGCGAAGTGACCGGCGCCAACGTGCTGGTGGCCATTTTCAGCGAGCAGGAGTCGCAGGCCGCCTACCTGCTGCGTAAACATGAAGTGAGCCGACTCGATGTGGTGAACTTCATTTCTCATGGTACACGCAAAGATGAGCCGAGCCAGTCTTCCGATAACAGCGGAAGCCAGCCTGGCAATGAAGAGCAAGCCGGCGGGGAGGAACGTATGGAAAACTTCACCACCAACCTCAATCAGCTTGCTCGCGTTGGCGGCATCGATCCCCTGATCGGCCGTGAAAAAGAGCTGGAGCGCGCCATTCAGGTCCTGTGCCGTCGGCGTAAAAATAACCCGCTGCTGGTGGGGGAATCCGGCGTCGGTAAAACCGCCATCGCCGAAGGCCTTGCCTGGCGTATTGTGCAGGGCGATGTGCCGGAAGTCATGGCTGACTGCACCATTTACTCGCTTGATATTGGTTCTCTGCTGGCCGGGACGAAATACCGTGGCGATTTTGAAAAACGCTTTAAAGCGTTGCTGAAACAGCTGGAGCAGGATACCAACAGCATCCTGTTCATTGATGAGATCCACACCATCATCGGTGCGGGAGCGGCGTCTGGCGGCCAGGTCGATGCGGCTAACCTGATCAAACCGCTGCTTTCCAGCGGCAAGATCCGGGTGATTGGCTCCACCACTTACCAGGAGTTCAGCAACATCTTTGAAAAAGATCGTGCGCTGGCCCGCCGTTTCCAGAAAATCGATATTACCGAACCGTCGGTGGAAGAGACCGTCCAGATTATCAACGGCCTGAAGCCGAAGTACGAAGCGCACCACGATGTGCGTTATACCGCCAAGGCGGTGCGTGCGGCGGTTGAGCTGGCGGTGAAATACATTAACGATCGCCATCTGCCGGATAAGGCGATTGACGTGATTGACGAGGCGGGGGCGCGGGCGCGCTTAATGCCGGTCAGCAAGCGTAAGAAAACGGTCAATGTGGCGGATATCGAGTCCGTGGTGGCGCGCATTGCGCGGATCCCTGAGAAGAGCGTCTCCCGCAGCGATCGCGATACGCTGAAAAACCTTGGCGATCGACTGAAAATGTTGGTCTTTGGTCAGGATAAGGCCATCGAGGCGCTGACGGAAGCCATCAAGATGGCGCGCGCCGGGCTGGGCCATGAGCACAAGCCGGTGGGTTCATTCCTGTTCGCCGGGCCGACCGGGGTGGGGAAAACCGAAGTGACCGTGCAGCTGGCGAAGGCGCTGGGTATTGAGCTGCTGCGTTTTGATATGTCCGAATATATGGAACGTCATACCGTCAGTCGTTTAATCGGGGCGCCTCCGGGCTACGTCGGCTTCGACCAGGGCGGGCTGCTGACCGATGCGGTGATTAAACATCCGCATGCGGTGCTGCTGCTCGATGAGATCGAAAAAGCGCATCCGGACGTGTTCAACCTGCTGCTGCAGGTGATGGACAACGGCACGCTGACCGATAACAACGGACGTAAAGCGGACTTCCGCAACGTGGTGCTGGTGATGACTACCAACGCCGGGGTGCGGGAAACCGAGCGTAAATCGATTGGCCTTATCCAGCAGGACAACAGTCCGGACGCAATGGATGAGATCAAGAAGATCTTTACGCCGGAGTTCCGTAACCGTCTCGACAACATCATCTGGTTCGATCACCTCTCCACCACGGTGATCCATCAGGTTGTCGACAAGTTTATCGTCGAGCTGCAGGTTCAGCTGGATCAGAAAGGCGTCTCCCTGGAAGTCAGCCAGGAAGCGCGCGACTGGCTGGCGGAAAAAGGCTACGACCGGGCAATGGGGGCACGTCCAATGGGACGCGTCATTCAGGACAACCTGAAAAAACCGCTGGCGAACGAGCTGCTGTTTGGCTCGCTGGTCGACGGCGGGCAGGTGACGGTCTCTCTGGACAGCGCGAAAAATACGCTGACCTACGACTTCCAGAGCGCGCCGAAGCACAAACCGGAAGCCGCCCATTAAGGCGATATCTTCAATGTAAAAAACCGGCCAGGGGCCGGTTTTTTTTTGCCTGCTGGCGGTAGAAATGAAAAGACCGGGAATTATCCCGGCCTTCAGCATCTGACGCCTTAAGGGCGAAAACAATCAGCGACTACGGAAGACAATGCGGCCTTTGCTCAGGTCGTACGGGGTCAGCTCAACAGTCACTTTGTCGCCCGTCAGAATGCGGATGTAGTTTTTACGCATTTTACCGGAGATATGCGCGGTTACCACGTGACCGTTTTCCAGTTCTACGCGGAACATAGTGTTAGGCAACGTTTCAAGTACGGTGCCCTGCATTTCAATATTGTCTTCTTTGGCCATCTAGTCCTCTGGGGTATCACTACCGTAGTTTTGAACCGGCAAGATAATGCCGAAGTTCATCATGTAAGTAAAGTTTTACGTGTCTACCCTGAATCATTCACCTTGCCGCAAGGCGCGCAGTCAGCACGCCGGCAATGGAAATATGACGGGTATGAATCGCCGAAGTAGTTTTGGCGCATTGCCCGGGACACACACGGCCATGCCGCGTGACAGGCGCAAACGTAAAGGGGAGTGACAGAACGATGGGCGTTATCTGACTCTTATTATTCCCAAACGGCGGCGGGGCAACAGGCAGAAGCTACTCTACCGCGCAATTATACCATCCTGACGCAAAATGTGCTGAAAACATTTTATTGTCCGCCCGGAAATAGCACCCGCGGTACCCAAAATCGCTCGGGCAGACGGTAGCCGCGTAATACTGACAGATAGTCCAGATAATCGCGGCGGGGAATATCCACCGCGCCTAATGATGCGGTATGGTTGTTCAGCACCTGACAGTCAATTAATTTACCGCCGCTCTGCGCAAAGTCCTGGCAAAATACCAGCAGCGCGGTTTTGGAGGCATTTTCCGCCCGGCTGAACATCGACTCGCCGCAAAACAGCGCCCCCTGTGCCACGCCGTACATTCCCCCCACCAGAGTATTCTCCTGCCAGACTTCAATGGAGTGGGCATGCCCCAGTTCATGCAGCTGGTGGTAGGCGCGAACGATGCTGCTGGTTATCCAGGTGCCTTCGTCACGATCGCTGGCGCAGCCCTCTATCACCTCGCCAAAGGCGTGGTTGAGCGTGACGCGGTAGGGCGAACGCTGATGATAGCGCTTCATGCTGCGGCTGAGATGGAACTGTTCCGGCCAGAGCACCGCCCGGGGATCGGGCGACCACCAGAGGATCGGGTCGCCGGGGGAAAACCAGGGAAAAATACCACGCTGATAGGCCATCAGCAGGCGCGCGGGGCTCAGATCGCCGCCGAGCGCCAGCAGGCCGTTAGGTTCACGCAGGGCGCCTTCCGGAGAAGGGAAGGCGATAGAATGCCGGGAGAGCTGAACCAGACGCATTTTAACCTCAATACGCATCAGCAAAAATTAGATAATAGCCTACAGACGCTGTTTAAACTGGAAGTACCGGCCCTGTTTAGCGAGCAGCTCCGCGTGACTACCTTGCTCAATTATCTGGCCGTTGTCCATGACTATTATCTGATTAAAACGCGCCAGGCCTCGCAGGCGGTGGGTGACCATCAGCACGGTTTTCTCGCGTAAGACTTCCGCCAGCAGATGCAGGATCTGGCTTTCGGTGGCCGCATCCAGACCTTCTGTCGGTTCGTCCAGCAGCATCAGCGGCGCATCGTGGAGCAGCGCACGGGCAATGGCCAGCCGGCGCAGTTCGCCGCCGGAAAGCTGGCGTCCGCCTTCGCCCAGCCAGCCGTTGAGTCCGCCATCTTCCAGCAGTTTTTCCAGACCTACCTTCTCAAGGGTGGCGCAGAGCAGAGTGTCATCAGCCTCAGGCGCCGCCAGCAGCAGGTTGTCGCGCAGGGTGGCGCTGAACAGGTGCACGCGCTGCGGCACCACGCTCATTGACTGCCGCAGGGTGGCTTCGCTGAGCCCGGACAGCGGCTGGTCGTTGAGCAATATTTCACCCTGTGTCGGATCCCATGCGCGGGTGAGTAACTGCAACAGCGTCGACTTTCCGCAGCCGGTTCGGCCAAGAATAGCAATATGTTCCCCGGCGGCAATCTGCAGGGAGATGTTCTCCAGAGCGGGGGAGGGCTGCTGCGGGTAGCGGAAGGTGACCTGCCTGAAAGCTAAGGCCACCTGCGCAGGCCTGCTGGCCTCGCCCTCGACGAAGGAGACTTCCGGCTGCTGGTCAGTGATCTGCGAGATCCGCAGCGCGGAGGCGATCACCTGACCTAAATGCTGGAAAGCGCCGGTGACGGGCGCCAGGGCTTCGAAAGCCGCCAGGGCGCAGAAGACGAACAGGGCGATCAGCGCCCCGGGCTGACTGTTGCCGCCGACGCCATCTGAGGCCAGCCAGAGCATGGCCACCACGGCGATACCGCCGATCAACAGCATCAGCGCCTGCGAAAGCGCGGTCAGCTCGGCCTGGCGACGCTGCGCCTCCTGCCAACTGAGCTCGGTCTTTTCCATTTGCGCGCGATAGCGGTCGCTGGCGTTAAACACCATCAGCTCCGCCTGGCCCTGCAGCCAGGCGGTAAGCTGTTGCCGATACTGGCCGCGCAGCTGGGTCATACTCTCTCCGGCCGGTTTACCGGCGCGATAGAACAGCGGCGGCATAACCAGCAGGGTCACCAGCATGATACCGCCGAGCGTTAGCGCGAGGGTGACATCGAGCAGGCTTAATCCGCAGGTCACCACCACAATCACCACCAGCGCGCCGACCAGCGGCGAAATGACCCGCAGGTAGAGATGATCCAGGGTGTCGACGTCGGCTACCACGCGGTTGAGCAGTTCACCCTGGCGAAAGCGCGCCAGCCCCGCCGGAGAGAGGGGGAGTAGTTTGCTGAAGGTGAAGACGCGCAGGTGCTGTAGCACGCGGAAGGTGGCGTCGTGGCTGACCAGACGCTCGAAGTAGCGTCCGGCGGTCCGGATAATCGCTGCGCCGCGAACGCCCGCGGCGGGCAGCATATAGTTAAAACTGTAGATCCCGGCGACGCCCACCACCGCAGAGGCGGAGAGAAACCAGCCGGAGAGCGTCAGCAGGCCGATACTGGCCAGCAGGGTCACAATAGCCAGTACGATGCCGAGCAGCAGCATCCATTTGTGGCGTTTGTACAGTGCCAGATAGGGTAAGAGCGCGCGCATTTAAATCTCCTCCTGACGATGGGCCAGCAGCGCCGAGAAGACCCCGCCGGCGCGGGCCAGCGTGGCGTAGTCGCCTTGTTCGATAATCTGTCCGTCCTGCATCACCCAGACGGCATCCCAGTCCGCCAGTCCCTCAAGCTGATGGGTAACCAGCAGCGTGGTTTGCTGGGTGGAGGCGTGGGTCAATGCCTGCATGACCCGTTGTTCGCTATGGGCGTCGAGGCTGGCGGCGGGTTCATCCAGCAGCAGCAGGCGGCACGGCACCAACAGCGCGCGGGCGACCGCGATACGCTGCGCCTGGCCGACCGACAGACGGCCCGCCTGATCGCCCACGGCGGTATGGATCCCATCCGGCAGCAGAGCGATAAACTCGCTCACCCAGGCCTTGTCCAGCGCCAGTCGAAGCTGGGCATCGCTGGCTTCCGGCCACGCCAGCAGCACATTTTCCCGCAGCGTGGCGGCAGGAAGCTGGGGATTCTGCCCCACCCAGCTTAACAGGCGACGCCAGCGATCGGCGTCCAGCTCTCGCAGCTCCACGCCATTGACCTTCAGCGAACCCTCATAGGGCAAAAAGCCGAGCAGGGTGTTCAGTAGTGAACTTTTCCCTGAGCCGCTCTGCCCCACCAGCACCACCCGCGCGCCTGCAGGCAGTGAAAAGGTCAGCGGCCCGGCGAGGACTTTCCCTTCGGGAGATTTAATCAGCAGATCGCGCGCTTCCACGCCAATCAGATCGTTGTCATTTAAGGTTTTTTCGCCACGCTCCACCTGGGTCAGCGGGGTTTCCATAAACGTTTTCAGGCTGTCTGCGGCGCCGACGGCCTGGGCTTTGGCATGGTAGAAGGTGCCCAGGTCACGTAATGGCTGGAAAAACTCCGGGGCGAGGATCAGCGTCAGGAAGCCCGCCATCAGCGTGACGCCCGCGCCATAGTGGCCGAAGTTAAGCTCGCCAAGGTATGAGAAGCCGAAATAAACCGCTACCAGCGCAATGGAGAGCGAGGTGAAAAATTCCAGTACCCCGGAGGAGAGGAACGCCAGGCGCAGGACTTCCATGGTGCGTTGGCGAAAATCCTGCGAGGCGTCGCGAATATTATCCGTTTCGGCCTGGCCGCGGTGAAAAATACGCAAGGTTTCCATGCCGCGCAGGCGGTCGAGGAAGTGGCCGCTGAGGCGGGCCAGCGCCTGGAAATTACGCCGGTTGGCATCGGCGGCGCCCATCCCAACCAGGGCCATGAACAGGGGGATCAGCGGCGCAGTGCCGAGGAGGATCAGCGCGGCGGCCCAGTTTATCGGGAAAATAGTGATAACGATCAGCAGCGGCACGCAGGCCGCCAGCGTCATTTGCGGCAGGTAGCGGGCATAATAATCGTGCATATCATCGATCTGCTCGAGGATAAGCGTTGCCCAACTGCCGGCCGGTTTGCCCTGGATCCACGCCGGGCCCGCCTGCTGGAGGCGGTCGAGCACCTGGCGGCGAATTTCATAGCGAATATGCTGCCCGGCCTGAAAGCCGACCCGTTCACGCAGCCAGACCACCCAGGCGCGCAGCACAAAGGTCAGCACCAGCAGGGTTAGCGGCAGCAGCAGGGCGGTCGCAGGAATATTCTCCATCACCATCCGATGCAGGATCCGCGCCAGGAACCAGGCCTGCGCCACGATCAGCAGACCGCTCGCCACGCCAAGGAGGCGGGAAATCATCAACCAGCGACGGGAGATAATGCTTTGCTGTTTTAACCAGCGGGTTAACTCTTGTTGACGGGTTTTATTCATTGCGCGCTTTGCAGGTGTCGTTATCGGAATATTGGGCACGGCAATGTTACATCGCGGCAAAAATAAAGGCGACTTTTCGTCGCCTTCTTTACCTTTGTTACTGACTTGTAAAGATTATTTGCAGGCGTCAGCCAGACCGTCGAGGTAACGTTCAGCGTCCAGCGCCGCCATGCAGCCGGTGCCGGCGGAGGTGATAGCCTGACGATAAATATGGTCCATCACATCGCCGGCGGCGAACACGCCCGGGATGCTGGTCTGGGTCGCATTGCCATGGATACCGGACTGCACTTTGATGTAGCCGTTCTCCAGCTCCAGCTGACCTTCAAAGATGGCGGTGTTCGGGCTGTGGCCGATGGCGACAAACAGACCGGCTACTTCCAGGGACTCGACGTTGTCGCTGTTTTTGGTATCGCGCAGACGCAGGCCGCTGACCCCCATCTGGTCGCCGGTCACCTCTTCGAGGGTGCGATCGGTATGCAGCACGATGTTGCCGCTTTCCACTTTGTCCATCAGGCGTTTGATGAGGATTTTTTCCGCACGGAAGGAATCGCGACGGTGGATGAGGTGTACCTCAGAGGCGATGTTTGACAGATACAGAGCCTCTTCAACCGCGGTGTTGCCGCCGCCGATCACCGCTACTTTCTGGTTGCGATAGAAGAATCCGTCACAGGTGGCGCAGGCGGAAACGCCGCGGCCCTTGAAGGCTTCTTCGGAAGGCAGGCCCAGGTAACGGGCGGAAGCGCCGGTGGCGATAATCAACGCGTCACAGGTGTATTCGCCGCTGTCGCCGGTCAGACGGAACGGCCGGTTTTGCAGATCGACGCGGCTGATATGGTCGAAAATAATCTCGGTTTCAAATTTCGTGGCATGCTCGTGCATGCGCTCCATCAGCAGCGGACCGGTCAAATCGTTCGGATCGCCTGGCCAGTTTTCCACTTCCGTCGTGGTGGTCAGCTGACCGCCTTTTTCCATCCCGGTGATCAGCACCGGCTGCAGGTTGGCGCGTGCGGCATAGACCGCCGCGGTGTATCCCGCAGGTCCAGAACCAAGGATAAGCAGTTTACTGTGTTTGGCTGTGCCCATGAGATCCCCATAATAATTGGCATACATTGGGCTGGGATTGTAGGGAATTTGTTGTCGTAAAAAAAGAGCGCAGCGATTTTGTTAACGATGTGTGCAATAGAAGCGGCCGATGAATTGGCGATTTTCCCGGCAAGGAATATAACTATTTCTACTGTTGGCGGGACAATTATAAGACGAAAAAATGAGAATCAACCAGGGTAGATGATGAATATCTGGCATCTTGTACTAAAAATCGATGTTTTGCTTTGACAATCCCCTGTGCTTTTGCGAAAACATTCAAGGAAGAAGAAAAGCAGTATTTGGCGTGCGGCGAATTTTCATGCACGCAAATGCCATTTTTATCCGGGTTAACGAAATCTACGCATGGTGTGGACAGACGCCATGCGTGATGTCGGTGACTGCCGTCAGGCAACGGGCTTCTCACGTACCCCTGGGTTACCCAATGTCGTACGGGTAATAACAGGATGGGCTCTGGCAGTGAAGGCACAGAGCCGGAACAGGAGTAGGGAAGGAATACAGAGAGACAATAATAATGGTAGATAGCAAGAAGCGCCCTGGCAAAGATCTCGACCGCATTGATCGTAACATCCTGAATGAATTGCAAAAAGATGGGCGAATTTCTAACGTCGAGCTTTCTAAACGGGTGGGACTTTCTCCGACGCCTTGCCTTGAGCGTGTGCGTCGTCTTGAAAGACAGGGTTTTATTCAGGGCTATACGGCGCTGCTCAACCCGCATTATCTGGATGCATCACTTCTGGTATTTGTTGAGATTACTCTGAATCGTGGCGCACCGGATGTGTTTGAGCAATTTAACGCCGCAGTGCAAAAACTTGAAGAAATTCAAGAGTGTCATCTGGTTTCCGGTGATTTCGACTATCTGTTGAAAACCCGCGTACCGGATATGTCAGCGTATCGTAAATTACTGGGCGAGACCTTGCTGCGCCTGCCGGGCGTTAACGACACCCGTACCTATGTGGTAATGGAAGAAGTCAAGCAAAGTAATCGTCTGGTTATTAAGACGCGCTAACACGGAACAGGTGCAAACTCGACGTAGTTTGATTACACTCCTGTTAATCCATACAGCAACAGTGCCGGGGAGACCCGGCGCTGTTGTCCGTTTTAGCAGCAGGCAGGAAACAGCCTGATACCTGGAGAGCCTTTCTTGAGCCAGGAATACACCGAAGACAAAGAAGTCAAACTTACCAAACTCAGCAGCGGGCGCCGACTCCTCGAGGCGATGCTCATCCTTTGCTCCCTCTTCGCCATCTGGCTGATGGCGGCATTACTGAGCTTTAACCCCTCGGACCCAAGCTGGTCGCAAACGGCATGGCATGAGCCTATCCATAATTTAGGCGGCGCCCCCGGCGCGTGGCTTGCCGATACCCTCTTTTTCATTTTTGGCGTCATGGCCTACACCATCCCGGTGATCATCATCGGCGGATGCTGGTTTGCCTGGCGGCATCAGGAAAATGACGAATATATTGATTATTTCGCCGTTTCGCTGCGCCTCATCGGTGCGTTAGCCCTGATCCTGACCTCCTGCGGTCTGGCGGCGATTAACGCCGATGATATCTGGTACTTCGCCTCTGGCGGGGTGATTGGCAGCCTGCTCAGCACCACCCTGCAACCGCTGCTGCACAGCAGCGGCGGCACCATCGCGCTGTTGTGCATCTGGGCGGCCGGCCTGACGCTGTTTACCGGCTGGTCGTGGGTCAGCATTGCGGAAAAACTGGGCGGCGGCATCCTGTCCGTACTCACCTTTGCCAGCAATCGTACCCGTCGGGATGATACCTGGGTCGATGAAGGCGAATACGAAGACGACGATGAAGAGTACGACGACGAAGAGGCGGCAACCCCCCAGGAGTCGCGTCGCGCCCGTATCTTGCGCAGCGCACTGGCGCGGCGTAAACGTCTCGCTGAGAAGTTTACCAACCCCATGGGGCGTAAAACCGACGCGGCGCTTTTCTCCGGCAAACGGATGGATGACGGGGAAGAGGCAGTGCAGTACAGCGCCAGCGGTGCGCCTGTTGCCGCCGACGATGTACTGTTTTCCGGCGCCAGCGCCGCGCGTCCCGCAGAGAATGATGTGTTGTTCTCCGGCGCCAGCGCCGCGCGCCCGGGCGATTTCGACCCTTACGATCCGTTGCTGAACGGCCAGAGTATCGCTGAGCCGGTGGGCGCAGCGGCGGCGGCCACTGCCGCGCCGCAGCCGTGGGCCGAATCACCGGCTGGTCATCAGGGCGCTGCGCCGGTTTATCAGCCGGAAGCTGGTTACCCGCCGCAGCCCTACCAGCCAGAGCCGGCACCGTATCAGCAGCCTGCTTATGCTCCTCATGCCGGTCAGCCGGCACCGCAGGCGTATCAGCCTGAGCCAGTGCAGTATCAGCAGCCGGTTTACGATCCGTATGCCGGCCAGCCTGCGCCGCAGGGGTATCAACCCGAGCCTGCGCCGTATCAGCAGCCGGTTT